>JARLJJ010000321.1 GCA_031291275.1 Formivibrio sp. | reverse complement strand
CTGTTGTGTTGGTGGCATCGTGCTTGCCGTGCTGTTGATGTGGTCACAGTGGTAACAGGTGGTTGCTGTCGCTGCTGTTGTTGCGGCTGTCTCAGTAGTGGCTGGCACTCCCTTGCTGTCCATGTGGCCGCATTGACGGTGCTGGTGGTCGTTGTCGTCGTTGCAGTTGTGTCAGTGGCGTAGAGCCTGTCATGCTGTTCATGTGAACGCTGTGGTGGCTTGGTGTTGCTGTCATTGCTGTCATGGTCGCGGCTGTCACAGTAGTGGCTGGCACTCCATGCCGCCTATGTGGCCGCAGTGGCGCCATTGGTGGTTCAAAGGTAGGGATGCAAGCTGGACGGAATTCCAGCGGAATATTTGGACGGAATTCCACGCGGAGTTTCCACGTATTTCCAGCGGAGAGCCTGGTTTTTACCAGTTTTCGACGCTGTGGCAATGGCAGTCCTCGGGCAGTGGCATCTGCACCTCCCTGATGTTCCCTGTGTGACATTTCATCGCACAGTTCATATCGCCATGGAGCCCCATGGCCTCCTCTGCATCCGGGTCCCGTTACCATGCGGAAATTTCAAATGAGCCGGAATCGCATCAGCGGTCCAATCTGGCTGCTGATGCAGCCGTATCACGTTCGCTTGTATCTGCATTGTGTAGATGTATTGTATTGGTGCCTGCTTGTGCAATCCCTTGCGTCCCTGAAGCGCCTCCTGTGCGAGATGGAGCGGATTCAAAATTGATGAAGCTGGTTGCGCAGTGATGGCACCCCTTGCAGGCTCGAGCACTTGCATTTGCAGTATATACACGATCTTGCAATAGAATGTGCAACCAGTGTAGACGCGTGGCCCTCCCCACGCTTGAAATTAGCCTTGAACTTGAAACTAGGAAATCGCAACTGAAATTGCAGTTCAACCCCTCGCTGTTGTGCCCCATCACCTCCTCTTGTGTGTTGAGAGCAGATATATTTAGTTTGCGATCCAAGAAGAAAGAGAAAGCCGCGCCTAGCTACGCTGAGGAAGCTTGCATCACGCAAACATCGCCCAAAACTAAGAAAAATCGATGACATCACCCGATGCCAATCACAATCACTCTCCGGCGGAAATCCACGGAATCCGTGGAAATTCCACGGAATCCACTGGATGTCCACGTTGCATCCCTACTTGCACGAGTCATCGCAAGCACAGGTGATTGAGTACACCTCAATGTCAGTGGGCAGGAAGTGCTTTGCGCCAGTGAGGGTGTCATCCCCCCTTCCGATGACGTCATCAAAACAGCTCCAACTCTCGCCGACATAACAGCAGGACCCCGCCTTATCAAAGCAGTCAGTGGGTGACATGCTGCCCGCACAAGCAGCCAGGCCAGCACGAAAGCTTGGCCCACAGTCCGCATGACAGCCCAGTGCCCTATCCGCCTCGTCTGCCTTGACAGGCAAGCGCACAGGCGCACTCGTGTATGGGCCTGTCACTGAGAACAGGAACGCTTCGCCACTACCAATCATTTTGTAAACACCGCTCGGAGGGGACACCCAGCTGGCGTCCGCATGCCCGCCAAACACCCAGCCCTCCTCACAACGCACCAGCACCAGTGTGGGGCCCTTGCCGTCACACAGGCCATGGAAGGCGGCAGCGGTCATGCCGTCACGGCTGCCCCTGTACAGCAGCGTGTAAGCGCGGCGGGGCAGCCAGACAGACAGCTCGCGCAAAAAGGCGGCAAGG
>JARLJJ010000320.1 GCA_031291275.1 Formivibrio sp. | reverse complement strand
GCAGTTCTAGCCGGCAATCACTTAACAACATGCTTTTTTGACCCGGGCGCAGTTGCAGTGACGAAGTATCTGCCTGCTGCCACGGATGCTATTGGCACAGTGGTATTCGCCATTCCGTCCCAGGTGCGCGAGAACCAGTTTGTTACGCGCGTCGATGCAACTCTGTCTCCGAATCACACCCTTTATGGGCGCTATTTCCTTGACGGCTATTCGAATGCGGCATTCTATTCACCGACTAACATCCTTATTACCAGCCAGTCTGGCAATAAAGAGCGTGCGCAGGCGCTGACTATCGCTGAAACGTGGATCATCAACCAGCACACGGTCAATACATTCCATGCAAGCGGCACGCGCCGCCGTGATAATCGTGGTCCTGCCGACGGCGGTATCAACGCTACCACCATTGGAGTCACCACTTACGAGCCGGTACCCGTCGGACTGAACCTGGCTGTGAACAGCAAGTTCAGCACCTACTGCGGCAGTTGCGCAGTTGGACACTTCAATATCAACACATTTTCCTACACCGATGACGTGAATATCTCTTTTGGAAAACACCAACTGTCCTTCGGTGGAGAGATAGCGCGCTCGCAACTCAACGACACCAATACTTATCTTGCCAATGGCGCCTTTACTTTCAAGGGACAATACAGCAAGACGGGGCCTGCCGGAACCAGTAAAGGTGGCACAGCTCTAAACAACAACCTCGACTTTCTTACCGGTGCAATGAGCAGTTACCAACAGAGCATCTTCTCAACCAGTGCGGTGCGCTCGCTGGTGCCGAGCCTTTACGTACAGGACACCTACCACGCGACCCAGAATTTTGTTGTGTCGGCTGGCGTTCGTTGGGAGCCGGAGGTGTGGCCGGTCGATTACTTCAATCGCGGCACGGCTTTCAACATGAGCAACTTTCTCAGCAACACCATCAGCACGGCGTATCCGACTGCTCCGGCCGGGCTGCTGTTCTACGGCGATAAAGGCATTCCGCGCACCATTACCAAGAGTTCCTTGTGGCAGTTCTC
>JARLJJ010000319.1 GCA_031291275.1 Formivibrio sp. | reverse complement strand
GATCGGATACGACAACACATTGGCGCACATTGTCGAGGCCGGCGCAGACATGTTTCTGATGCCCTCCCGGTATGAGCCGTGCGGTTTGAATCAGATCTACAGCCTGCGATATGGCACCGTGCCGATCGTGCGCGCCACCGGTGGGCTGGACGACACCATCGAATCCTTCGATTTGCAGCACGGTACCGGAACCGGCTTTAAGTTCACGGAGTACTCTGGGGCCGCGCTCCTGCATGCGATTCGGCAGGCGCTGCATCACTACTCTGACGATGGCGTTTGGAAACGCATTCAATTCAATGGGATGGCGAAAGATTTTTCTTGGAACACCTCGGCGGCAGAATATGCGAAACTATATGAAGCCGCCCGTGCAGGGCGAAACCAAATTACGGTTCCTACATCTAATTGACATTGGAAAGCGGCTGCCCAGGGGCAGTCCGTCGAGGACACAGAAAAACAATATGGCTGATAATATTTTGGTCGTGAACGATGGCAACTTTGAAGCGGAGGTAGTCACGGCAAGCAAGTCCCAGCCGGTGATGGTGGATTTTTGGGCGGAATGGTGCCGCCCTTGCCACATGCTGGCGCCCACGGTAGCGGAAATTGCGCAAGATTACGCGGGCAAGCTGAAAGTGACCAAGCTCAATGTGGATGAAGCAATGAATTCCGCGGGCCGTTTCAACATTCGCGGCATCCCCACGCTTTTGGTCTTCAAGGATGGCCAGGTCGTCGAACAGATAGTTGGGGCGGTTCCCAAGGAAAATATCACCAAGGCGCTGGAACGCCACATCAGCTGATTTGAGGTAACGTATTCATCTCTGTGCGCCCTGTGATCTTCGGGGCGCACTTTTATTTGAGGTCCGGCTTGGCTGCCAAATCTGATCCTGCTGCTCCAAGTTCGAAGAACGTCCGTCGCTGCACTTGGGCGGCGAACTCACTAAACATCCCCTACCACGATGAGGAGTGGGGTGTGCCCGTGCACGACGATCGTCGTTGGTTCGAGTTCTTGATTTTGGAAGGCGCTCAGGCTGGCCTGAGTTGGGACACCATCCTGCGGAAGCGTGAACGCTACCGCGAAGTCTATTCAGGATTCGAGCCCGCAAAAGTTGCGCGATTCGATGCCAAAAAGGTGCGAGCCTTGCTCAGCGACTCGGGCATCGTGCGCAACCGGTTGAAGGTCGCGGCAAGCATCGCCAACGCCAAAGCATTTCTGGAGATTCAAGATGAACACGGCAGTTTCAACGCCTACCTGTGGCGCTTCGTTGGCGGCGCGCCAATCCAGAACAAGCGGAAGACCCATCGCTCCATCCCCGCGCAGACTCCGCTCTCCCTTGCGTTAAGCAAAGACCTGCAGAAGCGCGGCTTCCGCTTCGTAGGCCCCACCATTTGTTATGCACTGATGCAGGCGACAGGCGTGGTGAACGATCATCTGGTAAGTTGTTTCCGTTACAGGGAACTATCCTCATAGCGATAGCTTCCGCGCTGGCAATAGGAAAGACGAGCAAGGGTTATTAATCATAAGGTGCACCACGGCTTGCGGCGGTAACCCAGGTTTGCTAATTTACTTAGGCTGAGCGGGCGTCGTACAGTGGCAGTATAGAAGCTTCCCAAGCTACCTCTAGCAAACCCTAACGCGCTGAGCTGGCGGCATTTATCTGAAATAATATTTCTCGCAATTGGAAAATGATGGAAAATGGAACGAGTTCCGGCGTAGGAACCCTGCGCCGTTGTAGCGTCGGCCTTTTAGGACATTCTAACCTGGGTCCCACGAGTCGCCCACAAACGCCAAGACATGCCATTTGATTTAGTTGCAGAGAACTTGGAATGACGCATCTAGCCTCAATTCGCCCAGATTTTCCAATCCATCTAGATTCATGAAGGCGCTCCGTTTGTAGGTGGTGATGCGAACGATCAACCCTACTCCAAGCGGGCGTCCTCTATAATGCTGCGTTAATAAGGCACATCACCTTGCAATTCTTTGCTAATCTCGCCGGACAGGTAGTGACAAGCCCGAGGTGTTAGTTCGAAAGAAGCAAAAGAGCTTTTGTGATTGATCGCATCGGTCAGGATATTGCTTGAATCGAATTTTGTTGGAGAGAAGGACCAACCGTTATGACAACTCCTGACGCGCCCGATAATCAGGCTGCCGCTGAGCGAGGCCTGCAGAAGCTAATTGCCGGCAACCAGAGATTTATGCAGGGCAAGGCTAATTTTCCTACAGTCTGCAAGGAAACTCTTGCCGATCTGGCCAGGGAGCAAAAGCCTTTTGCGACGATCCTGGGATGCAGCGATGCCCGGGTACCTCCGGAATTGATCTTCGATGCAAATTTCGGTGAGTTGTTTATCGTGCGCGTCGCAGGGAATGTGGTCTCGCCGGAAGTGATGGGTAGTCTGCAGTACGCCGGAGCGTACCTGCGCACGCCCTTATTTGTCGTGCTTGGCCACGCTAGATGCGGTGCCGTAAAGGCTGCCCTGGAGTACAAGCTGAAAGGCGCCCAATATCGCTCTCGTATCCAAATCCTGGTCAACGACAT
>JARLJJ010000318.1 GCA_031291275.1 Formivibrio sp. | reverse complement strand
TGCGCCTTTTCGCTGTGCAGGGGCTGGCCAAGGCCACCGGCACCGGTAAGCCACCAACCGTCGCAACATTCCGTCAAAACGCAGATGGACTGCTGCAGTTCTGGCACAGCTGGGCCGCGTCGAATGTTCGCGGGCCCTGAGACCAGAGAAATTTATCAGTCCCGTTTATTTCAAGGAACATTGGTGATTGTGGCGGTTATGATCGGCAGCAAAAGGAAGGCGTGCTTGTTGCCATTGATCAATCCCTCGCCAACGATCTGGCCCAAATTGTTGATTCCCCACGCATATGACAGGTACCATCCGGAGTTAGGCGGGATCTGCGTATTAAGGTCGATCATCTGCCCCGGCAGGGTTTCGTCGAACAGGAACGCGCGGGTGAAGCTCTTGCTCGCTATCGTGGCCGGCACGCAGGTCACAGGAAATCCGGTGGGCGGCGGGCCGTAGAAAAGCTGCGCGTAGCCAACGATCTGCGGCTGCGGGTTCGGCGTCCCGATTGCGCCGATGTCACGACCATTCATGCACTCGCCGCCCTCACGGTCGCTTGTGTTCTGCAGCCGGGTGAACGTGCTCACCCGTTGCACTTTTTGCACGTGGCCGTGTTGATCCTTCACCATCGAAGCGAAGGCGGGGGTGCCGAGGTCCTGCATCCCCTTGCTGGCTTGCCACAGGAATGCGTGGCTAACCGCCTTGCCAGATGAGCATTTTTTCACATTGGACCAGCCAGCGACCTGATTCCATTTGTTGATGCATGTGGCCTCGCTATTTAGTCCGGTGCCGAGCGTGCCAAGATCATCGGTGCTCTTGTTGAGCTTTGTAGAAATGCCGGTATGAAAGAAGGCATGCGACGGGCCGCTCGCCGTGGCGGCGGTGCCAACCACGTGTTGTATGCTGCTTAAGTCGTTGTTGGTGTCGAAGGCGACGCTATTATCGGTGCCGAAATTACCGAGGTTGAACGGCGGACTAGAACTGAAGACGACGGCGTGTGCATTGGTAGGGTCGGAGGGCAACCCCGATACGCCGACAATTGTGCCGGCGTCGTTGCTGTTGTATGCGATGTTGAAGATGCTGTCCGAGTCATCAACCGGATCGAGCAACAAAGACTTGTCAAAACGCTCGGCTTCCTCAAATCCTGACGGATTGATCTCGCCGACGATGACGGGTTTGCCGGCTTTGTAGTTGATGCTGAACGCGATGCTATTCTGCCCGGCTGGGCCGAGCTTGACCAGCTTTGGGGTGGTGGTTGTGGCATTTTGCCATTCGACCGCCTGGAAACTCCCGTTGGAGAGGTAATATCCGACCACATTGCCGTCATCACTAATCGTAAACGCCACACTCGGTTGCCCCGGCACGAGGGCGCCGAGATCGACCACAGTGTATGGTTGTGCCAGCGATGGGACGGGCGCGAAAAGACAAAAAGCTGACAGTATCGTCCCGACCGCCAGTACCGGCGCGTGCTTCGTGTTTCTATGCATAGACATGGTGCGCCCCCTTTTGCGCTCAGCCCGTCGGGGCCGCGCTTTCAAGTGAAAATTCTGGTTGTGTCGCCCTAAATCAATCGGTGCCGAACGCGCGCATCGGATCTGGCCTACCATCCGACAGTCGCGCTCCCGGCAACGACCGATGCATCAGTAAATCACTGAATCAGACTAAAACAAGGAAAGAATAAGCGCAATGTAACTGGGGGCAACGCCTAGAACAACAGATGTCGAACAACTACGATGCTATCTTGGAGGTACCCTTGAATGGGGCGAATCAGACGGACATGATTGTTCATCACTGCGCGCAAATGCTGTAAGGCCTGGACCCATTGATTTGAGGGTGATTGAAAATCGTCTGGGTCAAGGAAGCGTGTACCGCGCAACGCGAACGCCGCAG
>JARLJJ010000317.1 GCA_031291275.1 Formivibrio sp. | reverse complement strand
GACGGTTTTGTAAATCGTCGGTGACGTTTGAGGGCACGTATTCTTGGGGCATGGTGGGCTGCTCCACGAGGATCAGGGTGCTCGATTTGTAGCGTGGTGGCAAAACCCAGCTAGCTCCCCATACAGCGAGCCAACCAACCAGCAGCGGTATGAGGAAATGCATATGCCTACGCCGAACTACGCTGAAGTAGCGCTGCAGGTCAAGCGGTTCTGAGTTTTGTTCCTCGGACTCGTCAGTCATGATTATCTCCCGATGGGCCTGCTGAAGTGATAAGAAAAGGAGATGTGCACGCTATCGCTATCCGGATTGTCAGATATCACCGAAATTTCGCTATAGCTCTGATGCAGGCGGGCATACCCGAACTCCATCGTGAAGTGCTCGCCTATTGGGTGCTGAACTGAAGCAGTTCCTGAAATGCTGTGTCCTCCCGGACTGGATTGAAAGAATGCCGGCGTTACACTCTTGCTGATCATGTAACTCGCTCCCGATCCTAGTGTCCAGGTGCGCCCAAATCGCCAACTCGCGCTCGCATTTGCCAAGGTTGAATCGAAGGTTCCAAGCAGGCCCCCGGCCCCACTGACAGTTTTGGAGTAACTGACTGCAAGATTCGTATGATTTCTCTGCCACCCCATGCTAGCTGTCACTGCGGGGGCCCAGGAAGCCAATGAAGGAAAGGGAGACTGTGAGGTTACAAAATACTGCGGGCCGCTCGATATCGAAAAGGACAGAGTTTGCTGAAGATAGATTGTGTAGAAGCCATTGAGCGTGTGCACCTGAGTTCCACTCTGCATTCCCGTCAGAGAAGCCGACATCGAAGAGTAACTGTATGTAGCACCCACATACTGTGTACCGGGAAGGCGTCGGTTTAAAAAGACCGATCCACCACTCGAGTTTGAGTTGGAAAGTCCCGAGGACGGACTCGAATTAGGATAGTCCTGCTTAGAAAAAGTTCCGCCTGCGCCAATCATGCCCATTGCGCTGTATTGATAGCTTGCCTGTGCATTTGCGCTGTCCTGAAGCGTGGCAACAAAAGGAGCAATAACGGCGGCCTGTGAAGGCTGCGTCCCGCCAGAGACGCCCGTCCCCGAGAGAAGAAGAGGCTGGTTGAATACATTCGAGCTCTGAATGAATGTATCTTGAACGTTTATTGCTATATGGGGAGTCAGGCGATATTGGAAACCAAGGAGTGCATTCTGGTTCACTGCATTCAATGCGCTAGTCTTCTGATAGAGCGTGAAACCCGGATTGTATGCAAACATATTGTGCATTCGTGGAGTGGTTTGATCAAACTTGAGTGTCGATCCAAGAGAATAGGTTACGTCGCCTACTGGCTTGGCCGTTCCGCCCAATAACACATTGTCATCGTATGCCGTGTTGATGCTGAATCCAGCGCTCAAATAGTTTGATCGCATCTCAGAGCCAGTCACGGTGGGGTAAGTTACGCCGCTTACTGGGGGCGGTATCTGCATAGCGTCGTCCGAGGACGTCGGCGGACCAGTCGCGCTTGGTTCCACCTGGGACCATGCCGACATGGCAACAAGCAACACAAGAATTGGACACAGCCTTATGAGCATAGACAGCAGCTAAGGTGCGACAATGGTGTCGCCTGGTTCGACCTTGATATTCTGCCCCGGGTTCTTTCCTTTGATGACTTCCTTGTAGTTGAAGGGGAGTCGGATCTCTTCGCCAGTTCTGTTCTTGCGCAGGATGTAGATGGATTTCTGCTTGGCAAAATCCCGAAACCCGCCTGCCGTGGCAATCGCGTCGAGAACTGTAGTGGCGGCTGATAGTGGATACGAGCCTGGCTTTGTTACCTGACCCAGGATATTGAATTTCTGGCTGTTGATCTGTTCGACGATCACTGTGACTTCCGGCTCAGTCATATAACTTGTGAGCTTGGCCGCGATTGCCCCTTCCAGTTGCAGCGGAGTGAGTCCCGATGCCTGCAGTTCGCCCACCAATGGAAGGGATATCTTTCCGTCCGACCGCACCGGAATCGTCCTGGTCAGATCAGGCTCTTTCCAGACATTGATCGCCAGGCGGTCGTCGTTTCCAATCACAAAGCTATTGTCGTGTGCCTTGCTCCCGGATGCCGCAATGGGGGTTGCGGCTGCTGTCGTCGTGGCGCCCGCCGGGACTCTCTCCGCTGCCT
>JARLJJ010000005.1 GCA_031291275.1 Formivibrio sp. | reverse complement strand
TGATGACCTTCGCGAGTCGCCTTCGCTCACTATCATTGAACTGCTGCAGAAGCGCGGAGCCCGCGTGGAATACAATGACCCATTCTTTCCATCGGTTGGCCAGGGGCGCAAGTATGCGCTGAATATGACCAGCACGCCGCTCGAAAAAATCCCTGAGTTTGACTGCGTAGTCATCGTGACTGACCACTCGCAATACGACTACCCAGGCATCGTTGAGAAGTCAAAGCTGGTGATTGATACACGTAATGCCACCAAGGGAATTGAGGCCGCAAATATCGTACGGTGTTAGCCAATTGGCAAAGAATCACGCGCTACGATTTCAATCGAGCGAGCGCTCCCTTGATCTCTGCGTTTTCCCGGTAATCCGGGTAATTCTTCAATACCTGTTCTAGTTCGTGCCGGGCAAGCGCCGCTTGATTCGCCTTCTCATATGCCATGCCGAGGCGATAATGAATCTCAGGGCCGTCGGGTAACTTGTAATTCTCCTGCAATTTGAGTGCTTCCTGGAGGTAGGTGACTGCCAGTGGGTATACGCCCTGCTGGTAGTATATCCATCCCAGCGTTTCCGCGACCGTTGGGGAGTTGGGTAACCCTCTAAGCGCGGTCTGCGCCAGTGCAAGCGCAACGTCAAAGCTCCCTCCGGAATTCAAAATCACCTTGGCCAAGTCGATGGACGCAACGGGATTCTGAGAATCGTTTGCCAAGGCACTTTGATATGCATTTTGGGCGTTCTTCCAATCTGACCTCGAGACATACAGGTCTCCCAAAAGGATGTCGAGATTCGGCTGGCGCGGGTTTTCTTTGAGCGAATCCGAACCCAGAGCAATTGCCTT
Source organism: Formivibrio sp. (assembly GCA_031291275.1). Classification (GTDB taxonomy): domain Bacteria; phylum Pseudomonadota; class Gammaproteobacteria; order Burkholderiales; family Chitinibacteraceae; genus Formivibrio. Next base: position 228 of record JARLJJ010000005.1, on the reverse strand, counting down.
ATCGATATTCCCCCGCATGGCGAGCACCTGGCACAGTTGGATCAGAGCATCAGCGTTGTGTTTGTCCAACTCGACGGACTTCTGCAATGCGGTCTCTGCCCCCCCAAGGTCCTTCTTCAAGTGGAAGAGCGCGCCGCCGAGCAAGTCATAGAAGTTGCTGTTCGCGGGAGACCTGAGGATCTGGGCATTCGCAGCTTCGATGGCCCTGTCGACCTGCTTTTGCGCAAC
>JARLJJ010000041.1 GCA_031291275.1 Formivibrio sp. | reverse complement strand
CGACCACCGAGGCCACCTGCAGCTTGCAGCCGAGCAGCATGTCGTCGTTTTCCTCGAAGCAGCGCGCGTCTTCCGGGAAGTCGTGGAAAGTCGGCCGGATCATCGGCTCGTAACGGCTGTGCGAACGCCAGAGCAGGTCGTACAGATAAGGAATCAGCTTGTAGCGGAACGCAATCAGCGCGCGGATATGCGGCGTGATTTCCGGGTACATCCACGGCTCGTTCACGGTTTTGTCATCGTTCCAGGAATGGATGCTGAATCGCGGCAGGAAGATGCCGTGCTGCACCCAGCGCAGGAACAGTTCCGGTTCCGGTGCCGGGCCGGAGAACCCGCCAATGTCGTGGCCGGTGTTGGAAACCCCGGACAGTGCCAGGCCCATCGCCATCTTGATGTTGTAGCGCAGGGTTTCCCACGAGGTGTAATTGTCGCCCGACCAGGTCTGCACGTAACGCTGCATGCCGGCCGCGCCGGAGCGCGAGATCAGGAACGGGCGCTGGTTCGGTTCATAGGCCCGATGCGCTTCGCGCGAGGCCTTGATCATCAGCAGCGTATGCAGCGGCTTGGCCTCGAACGCGCGGCGCGGGGTGCCGAAACCGTGGATCTGCGGCTTGTCGCTCCAGATTTCGAATTCGTTGTTGTCGTTCCAGGTCGAGGCCATGCCGTATTCGAGCAGCGAATCGGTCACGCGCGCTTTCCACCAGCCATAGGTCTTGGGATTGGTGAAGTCCAGATACGCCCCGGTTTCGTCCCAGAACTGCACCTGGCTGGGCGTACCGTCGGCATCGTGCACGAACAGGCCCGCGGCCTTGGCTTCCTCGAAGCGCGGGTGATCCTTCAGCAAACAGGGCTTGATGTTTGGGCACAGCTTCACGCCATGATCGAGATAGTGCTGAACGAAGGCTTTCGGATCGGGGAACTTGTCGTTATTCCAGTTGAACACGTAGCGCTTGGCGCCGATCGAGGTATAGCCCGACGACAGGTGGAACGAATCACAGAGGATGTCGTGCTTCTGGCAACCGTCTATAAACTCGTTCATTCGCGTCTGGGCGTTGGGTGCATCGGTATAGGTCATGGTCGAGCCGGAATAGCCCAGGCCCCATTTCGGTGTAAACGCCGGGCGGCCGGTCAGCCAAGTATAGCGGCGCGTGATATCGGCCGGTGTGCTGCCAGCAATGAAGTAGTAATCCAGATCGCCGTGATCAGCAACGAAATAGCGGTAGTGACCGTGGTAGTTGTCGAGTTCTTTGCCCATGTTGAAGGTACAGTCGGACAGGGTGTCGTAGAACAAGCCGAAAGTCACCTTGCTGGTCTTTTTGTGGGTCAGATAGAACGGGATGTGCTTGTAAAGCGGATCGGTGGTGCGCGCGTTGTAACCCATCGGGTCGACGTTGCACATGCGGTAGCTCTGGCCCATGCGATTGCTGTCGCCGGCGCGCTCGCCCAGGCCGAAGTACAGCTCGTCCGCTTCGCGCTTCAGGTAGTGGTAAACCTTGTCGTCCCACCAGCCGAAGTTGTAGCTCTGGGTGTAGCGGTCGCTGGCGGCGGTCTGCCAGACGCCGTCGACCAAGGTTTCCCACAGGCAGTAGAAACCGGTGAGGGCAATGGTCAGGCGGATGCTGGCAGTGCCGATAACCAGCTTGTCGGCACTTTGTTCCAGGGTGAATTCAGGCAGGGCGAAGCCAGACAGGTCGAAACGGTCGCGGCCTTCAGTGGCAACGTCTTCCGCGCCGGGCGCAATGGCCCAGGTACGCGGGAAACGCAGATCGCCATGCGGCAGGAGCATAACGCGAACCATGTCGTCTTCCAGGACGAAGACATGGGCAACATGCCCTTCGGCACTGTTGAGTTCGAGGCGGTTGTTCTCCCGGGTCTTGAGCGAGAAGACCGGGTTGTGTGACATGGACGACATGTTTTTACTCCTTGGCATGGCAGCATGCCAGATCATGCTGCCGTGCCTGCTGATATGAACTTTGCGTTTTGCCCGATTGGTCCCATCGTCTGCCGGGAGGGGCGGCATACGACAGGACCATAGGCGAAATCAGTAACAAAAATATTGATTTACTGAACTAACCATTTGTTTCAAAACATCAAATCAAGCATTGACCGGCTCGCGGTTACGCAGCAGTGAAATCACGATGATTGCACCCAGGATATCGAACACTGTCAGGCAGACAAACAGCGGGTTGTAGCCGATAGTGGAGGCCAATGCGCCGACGACCAACGAGAATGACAGCCCGCCAATCCAGGAAACCATCCCGGTCAGGCCGTTCGCCGTAGCAATTTCATTGGACTTGAATACGTCGGTAGAAAGTGTATTCAGCAATGCCGAAATCATCTGATGCGCAAAGCCTCCCATGCAGAATAGCGCAATCGCAGTGTACGGACTGCTTGATAATCCGATGCAGCCTGGTCCGATCATTAACATTGCACCCAGCACAATGCCAGCAATACGCGAATTGATAAGCTTGAACTTGAAATGTTTCATAAAGAATGGCGACAGGTAACCGCCCAAAATGCCACCCATATCAGCCGCAAGGAAAGGCATCCAGGCAAAAATGGCGATCTGCTTGATGTCCATATGGCGTTCGGTCGCAAGGTAGAGCGGAATCCAGAAACTGAACGTTTGCCAAGCCGGTTCGGCCAGGAAGCGGGGCAGCGCGATCGCCCAGAAGGCTTTCGAGCTCATGATTTCCTTGACCGCCGGCTTCTTCGCAACTTCAGTGCTCTTGTACTGGCCGCTCGTGATGTACTCGCGCTCTTCAGCGCCGAGCAACGGGTGATCCTTGGGCGAGTAATAGCAGAAATACCAAAGCGCGGCCCAGATCAGGCCAAGCACCCCAGGTACGACAAACGCCATGCGCCAGGTATGCTGCAACGCAACGTAAATGATCAGCGGCGGTGCCAGCATCGCGCCCAACGAGGTGCCGGCGTTGAACCAGCCAACGGCAACCGAACGTTCCTTCGCGGGAAACCACTCGCCCACGGCCTTGATGCCGGCAGGAATCGCGGCAGCTTCATTGATGCCGAGCAGCCCACGGAAGAATGCCAGCCCGGTCCAGCTGTTTGCTCCCGCATGCAAGATGCTGGAGATCGACCAGAATACGGCAAACATGGCAAACCCCAGCTTCAACCCCAGGAAGTCAATGATGTAGCCACATATCGGCTGCATGATGGTATAGGCCAGCTGGAACGCACCGACGATGTAGGAGTATTCCTGCGTGGTGAAGTTGAGTGTGGTCTTGAGCTGCGGCGCGAGTACGCCCAGCGAGTTGCGCGCCAAGTAGTTGATGATCGTGCCCAGGCAGATCAGGCAAATAATCCACCAACGTAACCCTTTGATACCTTTCATTACTTTCTACTCCTCAAATAAAAACTGATAGTTTTTTGGCGCAAAAAAACAAGGACATCCATTGGCGCCCCATCCTTGCACCATGTTTCAACAATAAAATTCCGCTTTTGAAAATGTGCGCTGCTAGCGCATTGGGTTAACTTGGATTGTCAAAGTCGTTATTAACCGAATAGTCACTTTTTAGGCAGGGCGATTACTTTGTTGCAGCGATCTCGTCGAGCAGCTTGGCGATAGACGGATTCTTGCGTTCCTCGTCGATCATCGGCTTGACCTTGGCGATGAAAAGTTGTTTGTTGGGGTGACTGAACTTCACCCCCATTTTTTCTGCCTTGGCTTTCTCGGTCTTTTCCGCCTCCGCCCACAATTGTTTCTGCAGATGGAAGGATTCGACAGCGGCCTGCTTGATGATGTCCTGCTGCGGCTTCGTGAGCGCATCCCAGCGGGCCACGGACATGACCAGCACATCCGGCACCATCTGGTGCTCGGTATCGGAATAGAACTTGGCGACTTCGCCGTGGCGGCCACTGGTCAGGGCCGTCACATTGTTTTCCGCCATATCGACCAAGCCCAGTTGCAACGCCGAATAGACTTCGCCCCAAGCCATCGGGACAGGGGTGCCGCCGAGTGCCTGGATCATCTTGATCGTGGTCGGGCTTTGTTGAACGCGAATCTTGGCGCCCTTCAAATCATCGGGAGTCTCAATCGGTTTTTTGCCATAGAAACTGCGTGCGCCGGAATCATAGTAAGCCAGGCCGATAAAACCGCTTTTCTTGGAGGCCGCAAGAATGGATTCGCCGACCGGACCTTCCAAAACCTTGAAGAAGTGCGCGCGGTCGCGGAAGATGAACGGCAGGTTGAAGACCTTGTAGTCCGCATTGAGCGTTTCAAGTGTTGCCGCACTGGCCTTGGTGAACTCCATGCCATTGGTTTTCACGCTCTGCAGCGTTTCAAGCTCGCTACCAAGCACGCCGTTGGCATAGACGGTGATCTGGATTTCGCCGTTGGTGCGCTGTTTGACCAGATCGGCGAATTTCACCACGGCCTTGTGCACCGGATGATCTTCCGGCAGACCATGACTCAGACGCATTTTTTCAACGGCCAACGCGGACTGCGTGCCGAACACCATTGCCAGGCCTGTCAGCAAGCCAAGATATTTCTTATTCATGCTCTTCCCTCCTGCGGGTATCGTTCCATCCATACAAGGCATCCCGCGCTGATTCCATCATCGGCTGCATTGCGATGCGGTCAGGGTGATTTATGGGGACGGACTTGTAGTGTGAAAAATTACAGTACGCCACCTGAGCAAATCAATCATTTGTTATGCAATTTATTTCATTTTTACATTTAAATTAGAGTTATATTCAGTTAATTAATTGAATTATAATGGTTTATACTTTATGAAAATTTTTTCATTTCTTTTGCCAGGTATTTCACCATGAGCGGAAAATTGAAGATCAAGGAAATCGCTGCGCAGACAGGCGTATCGATCAGCACGGTCTCGCGCGTTCTTGCGGGCAAGGCAAACACCAGCGCCGAAGTCAAGCAGAAGGTGCTTGACTGCGCCAAATCGCACGGGGTTCTGTCTGATATGTCCGCGGGACGATTGCTGTTCAACCATGTGACGGTTTTTGCGCCAGCGCGCGCGTTTGATGTGCGCACGGACATTTTCTATTACAAGGTCGTACAGGGCATACGCAGCGCCATAGCGCAGCAGGAAGTGCGCATCAGTTATTGCGCCATCGAGGAAAACGATTGCGACATCCCGCTGTTCCTGAAAAAAATCAACGATCCGTCCTGCGAGACAGCCATCATCATCGGCATTGACGATCCCCGGGTGCATGAACTGGCGGCAGACATCGGCAAGCCCTGCGTGCTGATCAACTGCATTGACCGCAGCATGCGGCTGGATGTGGTATCGCCCAACCATCAACTGGTGGGTGAATTTTCGGCCAATTACCTGATCGAGCACGGACACCGCGACATCCTGACTCTGATGTGCTTGCGCCGCAGCACGATGGAGCGACGCCTCGACGGCATCAAGGATGCCTTTGCCAATCACAATATGAAGTTCGATGACAGCCGCCACCTGGTCACCACTTCCGGTTTTGGCGCGGCAGAAGCACGCGAAGCCATTGCCACGTTCCTTGCTGGCCAAAGCCGCGATCAGTACCCGACGGCCATTCTTGCCGGCGGTGATTTCATGGCCGTTGGCGCCTATGAAGCCCTGCAAAGCCTGGGGCTTTCTGTTCCAAGTGATATTTCCATCATGAGCATGGACGGATTCAATCTGGCCGAAATTCACGATGTTCCCCTCACTGCCGTGCATGTCCCGCGCGACGAATTGGGCGAGGAAGCACTCAGACTGCTGCAACTGCGGATGACAAGGCCGGATGCGCCATTCCGTACCTTGTTGTTGAGCGGAAAAGTAGCGGCACGCAGTTCGGTCAAACGGATCGGCAGCAAGAAAATCAAGGCGGCGGTCAGTACCAAAAATCATGGGCTGTATGGCAATTGAACCCGAGCTCCACATCCAGCGGCACGGGATGTCATGCAAAAAAAACAAAGAGGCCCGGAATGGGCCTCTTGCAATTTTGGCCGATAAAACTGTCCACAATCCCCCCATAAAAAGAACCATAACCTCCCCGTTCCGCCGTCATCCACGCGCGTCCCCGCTTTTCCTCTCGCACCACATTCCAAACTACCGACTGCGGTGCCAAACGGCGTACGACTTTCTTTTGCGCAATGCTGCCTGCTGTTGGATCAAATCGACCAAACTGACGTACCCCCCGATTTACTGCAAATTATTTTCATATTGCGCAAATTTAAAACCAGGAATACTCTTTTCCGCACGTAAATAAACCGTTTTGTGGACTCAACCAGGTTCCCCGCCATGACACAGAAACCAAGCATTACTCAGCAACTCGACCTGCTCGTTAAAGGCATCACGGAGCTGAAGGACAACGGCCGATTCAATGAACCGAATCTGGACGGCACCCCCGGCGATTACATTTCGTTTGACAGTTGGGAATGGCCGCAAGGCGTGGGCTTGTTCGGCCTGGTTCGCTTGTGGGAGTCCACCCAGAGTGACTCGCTGAAGTCTATTATTGAAAGCTGGTTTGAACGTCGCATCACTGCGGGCCTGCCCAAGCTCAACATTAATACCACCGCCCCGATGTTGCCTTTGGCGTTGTTGTGGTCCCACACCCGGGATCGCAAATGGGAAAAAGTGCTGCATTCCTGGGCCGACGACGTGATGACCCGCTCCCCCAGAACGCCCGAAAAAGGTTTCCAGCACGTGGTGTCCGATGGCATCAATGAAAACGAACTCTGGGATGACACACTGTTCATGGTGGCGCTCTTCCTTGCCTGTTTCGGCACGGCATCGGGCAGAAAGGAACTGGTCGAGGAATCCATCCGCCAATTCCTGGTGCATGCCAAATATCTGACCGACCCGGTCACTGGGCTGTGGTTCCATGGCTGGTCATTCAACGAACACCATAACTTTGCCAAGGCGCGCTGGGCGCGTGGCAATGCCTGGATTACGGCGGGCATTGTCGAATTTCTTGAGTTTTCAAAAGTTGAAGGGGCGCTCAAGGAGTTCTTCATCGGAACGCTCGAGGCACAAGTCAATGCCCTGTTGAAATACCAGGCACCCAGCGGCGCATGGCATACCTTGCTGGATGACGAAACATCCTATGAAGAAATCTCCGCCACGGCCGGGATTGCCTATGGTCTGCTCAAGGCTTCCCGCCTCGGCATCGGCAATGCCGAATGGGAAAAGGCGGGTCTTCGTGCCGTCGAGGCGGTTCGCAACAACATTGACGAATCGGGCACCGTTCTCAATGTCTCGTACGGAACGCGGATGGGGCGCGATCTTCAGTTCTACAGGGACATCCCGATTCAACCCACCGGCTATGGCCAGGCGCTTACCATCCTGTGCCTTGCCGAAGCTTCTCTTCACCATATTGAAGATTAAGGGAGAGCGCACATGGAATTCTTGCACTGTGGGTCGCCCCAAGACTTGGCCGGTTATTCGGCCGCCAAGCTCCGTAAGCACTTTCTGATTTCCGGGTTGTTCCCATCGGATCAGGTGCGGCTGGTTTATAGCTATGAAGACCGGATCATCACGGGTGGCTGCGAGCCGCGTGAAATCCCCTTGAGCATTGGCTCCGGCGCGGCAATCGGTACGCCCTACCTTCTGAGCAGTCGCGAGATGGGGGTGGCCAATATCGGCGCGGAAGGTTTCGTGCTGGTGGATGGCACAAGCTATAAGCTGAATAACCGCGATGTGCTGTACATTGGCAAGGGCGCACAAACCATTGAATTTGCAAGCGCCAACCCGAGTGATCCGGCGCGTTTCTACATCAATTGCGTCGCCGCGCAGACGTCCTACCCGAACCGGATCATCACCCAGGCGCAAGCCAAACGTGTTGCGCTGGGGACGCAGGAAAAGAGCAATGTCCGGAATCTCGCGATGTACATTCATCCCGAGGTGTGTCCGTCCTGCTATTTGATGCTGGGCATCACCGATATTGCTCCAGGCAGCGCCTGGAACACGATGCCACCGCACCTGCACGAAAGGCGGATGGAGGCGTATCTGTACTTTGATATCGCGCCAGAAGATCGCGTGTTCCACTTCATGGGGCGACCCGATGAAACCAAACATCTCGTTGTCGCGAATAACGAGGTGGTGATCTCCCCCTCTTGGTCAGTTCATTTCGGAGCGGGTACCGGGAAATATTCATTCATCTGGGGGATGACCGGCGAAAATCAGGAATACACCGACGTCACGTCAGTGCCTGTAGCGCACCTGCTTTAAACAGGGAGGAGAGGGAGAATGTCTGCAGTCGATAACAATGAGCGGTACAGATTCATTGATTTGAAAACCGGGGAAGCGATCCGCTACTGGCAATTGTCGGATATTGCCGAACAGCGTTTCGATGTGAGCCCGCGGCCCATGGAAGGAGACATGGACCCCTTTTTCTTCTTGAGCAAGAAGAAAAATTTTATTCCACATCAATATCCTTGCCGTACCGAGTTCCTGCAGGAATTTGCCGGCAAACATCCGACGCCACTGGGCGATTTCAACGTACGCACCTGGTGGTATCCGTTCGGCTCTGACCGGGTCGACCTGTCGGGTTTCTGGTTCCGCCCCACGCGTCTGGGCGCTTGGGCCCGCACCGGCATCTTCGCTGAAACGGCAGGAAAAGCCCGCTTCCGCTTGAGCACCTGCGGGGGAGCCATTCTGCACGTGAACGGCGAAGAAGTGCATTGGACCGCCCTCTATCAGCGCAACTATGAAAATTCGACTGAGTTCGAGATCGCGTTGAAACAGGGGATCAACGAGTTCTGCCTGTATTTTGACGACCTCGCTGAACGCGATATCCGCTACTACTTCCAACTCGACTACCTCGACGGGGTGAAGACCAAGGTGGCCCTTCCCGTTCCGGTCACGAGCGACGTCGCGGAAACCATCGAAGCAATGCTGGAAGGCATGTCCTTTGAACATGCGGCGTACTTTGAGGGTGATGTTTGTTTGGTGTTCGGCGCACCGGCGCCGGTCGATATTGCGGTCAATTGCAAGATCTGCGGCGACTTCATTTCTCTGGATGATCCTTTGCTGGTTCAGGCCGTCCTGAGCAAGGGCGAAACGAAACTGACCATCGCATCGGCAGACCACATTCAAGCCGACTTCCGCAACGTTACCGTCACGCTCGACGTGGACGGATTCAATACCAGCAGAAGACTCGGCGTGGAAATCTGCCACGTCAAGAAGCAAGGCACGCCCCCGGCCAAGCTCGCCGACCGCGTGACGGAAGCACTGAATCACGTGGCCGAGTTTGGCGAACTCAGCAGCGTGAAGGCGCTTGCCAGGCTGGCCACCGGCCACGCTGGCGAGATCACAGATGCCATGATCGCCCGAGTACTCCCCTCGGTGCTTGACTGCCATGATTGTGCCGACTTCACGCTGGTGCCCCTGCTTTGGTGCCGCATCCGCTACGGCGGCCGGATCAATCCCGAAGTCAGAAACGCGGTCGACGAAGCGATCCTGAATTTCCGCTACTGGATGGATGAACCGGGCAACGACGTACAGTGGTACTTCTCGGAAAATCATGCCCTGCTGTTCCATACCGCAGCGTATCTGGCGGGCAGCTTCTTCCCGAACGAAGTGTTCATCCGCTCCGGGCGCAAGGGAAGTGATCAAGCGCTTGCCGGTCGTCAACGCATCGAGGCATGGCTGAACCATTTTGAAGAATGCGAAATGGCCGAATGGAATTCGGTGCCCTACTTCCCGATCGACCTGAAGGGCTTGACTGCGCTGGCAGGCCTCGCCGAGGACGCATCGATCCGAGAACGGGCAATCAAGGCCATCAAGCGCCTCATCACGCAAATCGCCAAATCCTCCCATCACGGGTTAATGACGGCATCGCAAGGTCGCGCCTATGAACACACACTGCGTGCCGGCCGTTCGCTGGAACTGAGCGCATTCTCGCGGCTCTTCTGGGGTCGCGGCTGGTACGGCTGCCGCTTCCATGCCCTGCCGCAATTGGCACTTCTGGTGCAGGAACACGCACTTGCGCTGCCTGAAGCGCTAACCAGTATCGCGGACTATCAGGGGGATCAAGGCCTGGAGTGGTGTTTCTCCCAGGGCAAGGACAGCATCGCCAAGTTGTACCACTACAAGACCCGCAACGTCGCCATGGGCTCCATTGCCGCTTACAGATGGAGCGAATGGGGTTACCAAGAATCGCCGATTCAACTTCGCCTCGGAGATCACCCCGAAGCGCAAATCTGGATCAACCATCCTGGCGAAACCATCCAGGCGGGCTTCGGCAGACCTTCATTCTGGGGCGGCTGCGGCACCCTGCCTCGCGTACACCAGTATCGAGGGCTGGCGGTGCTGGAATTCAACACCCATGAGGGACAGCCAGACTTCACGCATGCCTGGCTCCCCGTTGAGTCCTTCGACCAAGTTGAAATACATGGAAAGACCATCGGCGTGCGTTCCGGCAATGGCATGGCGATCCTGATCGGTAGCAGCGATTTCATTCCGGTGCAAAGCGGCCCCACCGCGGGCTGTGAAGTTCGACTGCCCGGCCTCAAGGGCATCTGGATCGTTCGCCTGTGTGATGACAAACAAACCGGCGAACTGAAGCACTTTACGGATCGCTTCAGTTCGCTGAACGTTCAAAACGACAACGGCACGCTCGTCATCAACGATCCGGCGTACGGCCAAGTGCGGTTTAGCGCTGAAGGCGTCATCGAGGCTGAATCCAGGTTCATCAATCCCAAAACCTGGCCCATTGAAGGAATCAGTCACGATCTGCCTCTGATCTAGCAGGCTGTCTGTCGGTTTTCCGTCCATAACGAGATACCTGACAAAAGTAATGAAAATATTTTCAACAGAAAAAAACCATTGAATTTCAATTTATTAAATGAATAAATCCTGAATTTTTCTTAGCAAATGAAATAACTTGCATAACAAATGATTGTTCGACCAAGCCCTGTACTGTAATTTTTCACACTACAAGTCTGCACCCAATAAATCACCCTGACTGCATTGCATTGCAATGCAGACTAAGATGGGGATCAGTACTGGCAGAATCGCGAGTCGGTCAATGCTCGATTCGACGTTTTGAAACAAATTGTGTGTTCAGTAAATCATTACCGGGCACCTCGAAAAACCACATTTTCGTCGCGACACTGCGTTACTCAGAAGAATTTCTCCTTGCATATCAACCATATGCCGCGTTGAAATTTTCTGCTCGTACCCTGTCTCGCGTAGAAACCGATGTTTTTCGAAGCCCGTTGTGATTTGGTTTTGACTCAGTTTCGCAGGTTGGTTAAATCGACTTGGTTTATTTACCTATAAAGAGGGCTTTGTCATGAAATTTCAACACAGTAAAGTATTTGCAGCAGTTACTGTCAGTATGCTTCTGGGCATGGGTACACAAGTATTCGCGGAAGAGTTGCGCGTGCAGTGCTATTCCGACAGCAATGAATGTGAAGTGACAGGCGAAATTGCCAAGCGTTTCGAAGCCGCGAATGCGGGGATCAAGATCGTGATCGACAAGGTTCCGTTCAAGGCGGTTGTCGAGCAATTGCCGGTGTTGCTTGCCGCCGGTGAAGGCCCGGACATTGCCCGCGTGACCTCGATCGGCGCCCTCAACAAATACTACCTCGACCTGACTCCGTACCTCGGCGCTAACCGCACCAAATACTGGCAGACCAATTTCGCCTCGACCCTGAACTGGTTCCGCTCTCCGGAAGAGAAAATTTCGGGGAAAGGGATCTACGGCATCATGTCGCAACTCACCGTAACCGGCGCCTTCGTCAACAAGACCCTGTTCGAACAAGCCAAGGTTCCGATGCCCCCGGCCAACGCCACTTGGGACGACTGGATGGCTGCCGCCAAGAAAGTCGCCGATGCCACCAAGACCCCGTTCGCCATGGCCGTGGATCGCAGCGGGCACCGTTTCGCACCTCTGGCTGTTGCATATGGGGCGAAGATCTTTGACAACAAGGGCAAACTGGTCATCGACAACGGCTACAAGTTGGCCGCCAAGAAATTCATCGAGTGGCACAAGGCCGGCTTGATGCCCAAGGAAGTCTGGGGCGGCGTCGGCGGCTCGCAGTACCGCGACGCTTTCGAAGAATTCGCCAATGGTCGCGTCGTCATGTACTACTCCGGATCATGGCAGATCGGTCGCATGGACAAGCAAGTCAGCAAGAACTTCGATTGGGTAGTCGCCCCCGCCCCGTGCGGACCGGCTGCATGCACGGCGATGCCGGGTGGTGCCGCGTTTGTCGCGCTCAAGCGCACCAAGTATCCGGCAGCCGTGGCGAAGTTTCTGGATTTCCTGGCGACCGATGCCAACTATGCCGAGCTGATGGCCAAGACCGAGAACATCCCGGCGCATCTGGGCGTCGCCAAGGCGGGCGTTCCCTACAACGTCTCGCCGGCTTCAAAGGCTGCGTTGAACACCTTCGTCGCCGACGTGCCGAAGATCGCCAAGCCCAACTTTGACCTGCAAGGCGACGGAATGAACCAAACGATGTTCCAGCCGACGGCGCAGCGTCTGGGCCAGGCCATTGCCGGAGAGTTGTCGCCAGACGATGCGCTTGCGCGTCTAGCCGCCGACATGGAAGCCCAAAGCAAAGGCGCCAGCAAGTAAGCCCAAAGCTAAAGGGACAAGTGGCGCGCCCTTAACCGGGCGCGCCGCGCAAATTGCACCGTTTTCCGTTTTTCCTCATGCAACATTGTGATCCCGGTGCTTATCGGGAGGGGCTGACATGAAATTAGTAAACCTTTTCAGGGGGACGCCATGAATACCAGCACTCGCACGCCGTGGTACTTCCTGACGCCGAATCTGGTGATTTTCGGTGTATTCACCTTCCTGCCAATCGCCATCAATTTCTTCTACGCTTTCACCGGTGGCGTACAACTCTTTCCGCAGGACCGCCCTTACGTCGGCATGGAGAACATCTCGACCCTGCTCGATTGCGGCAACTACTGGGATATTGCCACCTGCAAGAAAGACCTTTTCTGGCGGGCCATATGGAACACAGCCTACTTCTCCGTGCTGCAGGTGGTGCTGATGATCCTGTTCAGCCTGATCACCGCCATCGTGCTCAATCGCAAGATCATCGGCCGCGGTTTCTGGCGCGGCGTGTTCTTCTATCCGGTACTGCTCTCTCCGGTTGTCGTCTCGCTGATCTGGAAATGGATATTGCAGCGCGAAGGCCTGCTTAACGGCGTCAGCGTCGCCATCGGCGGCCAGCCAACGCTCTGGCTCGGAGACGCGCACTGGGCCTTCTTCTGGGTTTCCTTCGTCAGCATCTGGTCGCAGATGGGCTTTTATACGCTCATCCTGTTGTCTGGCCTGCAAGCTATCCCGGGCGATCTCTATGAAGCAGCGCAAATGGACCGCGCCTCGCCCTGGCGTACCCTGTGGCGCATTACCCTGCCACTATTGATGCCCAACATGATCGTGGTGGGCGTGCTTGGCGCGATCCGGGCCGTGCAAACCTTTGACAACGTATTCGTGCTCACCGGCGGCGGTCCCGGATCAGCGACGATGTTTGTCGTGCAGTACATCTACCAGACCGGCTTCCAGGACCAGGTCCGGCTCTACGGTGAGGCTGCGGCGGGGTCGCTGCTGCTCGCGGTCGCCCTGATCATCCTGACGCTGGTCCAGCTCCGCGTCTCGAAAGCCAACTCCGCAGGAGAACGCGCCAAATGAAACTACTTTCCTTCTTTACCGCCACACGCGGGCGGCGAAAGCTCGACTGGACGGACTGGCTGACATACGCCTATCTCCTGTTCGGCCTTTTCCTGATGTTTGGCCCGGTGCTGTGGCTGGTCGCCTCCTCGTTCAAGACGGAAGCCGCGCTGAGCGAATTCCCGCCGAGCCTGCTGCCGTACGGGCAGAAAGTGATTTCGGTCCCAGGCGAAAGCAAGCCCAAACCGGTTTATCGCGTCAAAATGGCGGACGGCACCACCAGGGACTTGCCCGAACTGCGCCGCCTCGGACTGACGGCCACCTACGTCGACCCGGCCAAACCGGATGAAATGATTCGCGGCAATATCAACGATCGCGAACCGGTCAAGGAATTTCGACTGGCCACCGAGAACTACACTGATCTCGTCAGTAAACTCAATTTTGGCACCTACCTGTGGAATTCGGTGTTCATCACCGTCGTCGCCACCCTCCTCACCCTGCTGTTCAATTCGATGGCCGCGTTTGCGCTGTCGAAATACCAGTTCCGTGGACGTTCAGGCGTTTTCCTGCTGATTATCGCCACGCTGATGGTGCCCCCGGCCATCGTCCTGGTACCGAACTTCCTGGTCATCACCAAACTCGGGCTGCTCAACAGCCTGTGGGCGGTTATCTGGCCGGCAGTGGCGACCCCCACGGGCGTATTCATGCTGCGCCAGTACATGCTGACCATTCCCGACGAACTGCTCGAGGCGGCGCGCATGGATCACGCCAGCGAATGGCAAATCTACTGGCGCATCATGCTGCCGCTGACCGCGCCCGCCCTGGCCGTGCTCGCCATTTTCTCGGTCATGTGGCGCTGGAACGACTTCCTGTGGCCATTGATCGTGCTCTCGAAAGACGAGAAATTCACGCTGCAACTCGCGCTCAATTCGTTCCAGGGCGACTTGGTCACGCAATGGAATTACCTACTCGCGATGACGGTGATCACGTTGTTGCCGATCACCATCATCTTCGCCTTTCTGCAGAAATACATCACGCAGGGCATCGCCTCGGCAGGAGTCAAATAAATGGCATCACTTGAACTGAAAAGCGTCATCAAGGATTTCGGCGAGACACGCGTTATTCATGGTATCGATCTGCAAGTCAAAGACGGGGAATTCGTCGTCTTTGTCGGCCCATCGGGTTGCGGCAAATCCACGCTGCTGCGCTTGATCTGCGGCCTGGAACAAGCCTCGAGCGGGGATATCTTCCTTGATGGCGCGCGGGTGAATAACACCCGTGCCGCCGATCGCGGTCTGGCAATGGTATTCCAATCGTATGCGCTCTATCCGCACATGACCGTGTATCAGAACATGGCTTTCGGCCTGGAGAACATGGGGCTGGCGAAAGACGTCGTCAAATCCAAGGTCGGCGAGGCGTCCAAGCTCCTGCGTCTCGATACCTTCCTTGAACGCAAGCCGACCCAACTGTCAGGCGGTCAGCGGCAACGCGTGGCCATCGGCCGGGCGATTGTGCGCGAACCGAAGATCTTCCTGTTCGATGAGCCGCTCTCAAACCTCGATGCAGAATTGCGCGTGTCGATGCGCAGCGAAATCACCGGACTGCATCGCCGCCTCGGCGCGACGATGATCTACGTCACGCACGATCAGGTCGAGGCGATGACCATGGCCGACAAGATCGTGGTGTTGCGTCTGGGCAAGATCGAGCAGGTCGGGTCGCCGCTTGATCTGTACAACAAACCGGATAACCGTTTTGTTGCCGGATTCATCGGGTCGCCACAGATGAACTTCGTGCCAGTGAAGGCGGGTGGAAATGGCCAGGTAACAACGATGCACGGGACGAACATCACCTTGCCGACGGAGCAAACAGTGGCCGCCGGGACGGCCTTGACCCTGGGCGTCCGCCCTGAGCATCTGGTGCTGGAGGAGACCCCGGGCTCGCTGGGCTTGCCGATCCAGGTGACCGGGGTCGAGCAACTGGGCGGCCACTGCCTGATCTATGGCACCCTGCCCAACGACGGAACATGCATTACCGCCCATTGCGAGGGCCAGCAGCCCACCCGCATCGGCGATACCGTGACCCTCTATGCCAAACCTGAAACCTGTCATCTGTTCGAAACTGAGAGCCAGGAGCGGAGGGTGCGCTAATTCTTGTTCTGGCACCCAAGATTGATCGAGCCAAATTGTAGTTTGGCGACAATGAAAACCCGCCTTATGGCGGGTTTTTTTGTTCTTGTAACTATAAAGTCGTACCTACTGTGCTCAAATCCCGGCCACGGATTTTCGCACAACAAGCGAACAGGCGAGTTCGATCCGGCGCGGGATACCCGTCGTGCCAGACATGCCATCCTGCAAGAGCTCCAGGGCGATCATCCCCATCTCCTGGACAGGCAAGTGCACGGTGGTCAGCGGCGGATCCAGAAACTCGGCTTGAGGCAAGTCATTCATTCCGATGACCGAAACGTCATCCGGCACTTTCAATCCGAGCTTGTTCAACGCCTGAATCGCACCGATGGCCAAACTGTCGCTTGCGCATAAGATGGCGCTGAACCTGTTCCGCTTGTTTTGCATCGCTTCACAAATCGCCCGTTCCGCCAACTCCGGCAGCCAATCGCTTACCGCGATCACTTTCTTTGCATCGCAGGCGAGCTGGTGAGAAAGCATGGAATCCCGCCATCCTTCCACCCGCTGCTCAATGGTTCGCCGGCCGGGGCACGTCAAGAAAGCGATCTGTTTGTGTCCCATGGTGATCAGATAGTCGGTTGCCAATCTGGCGGCGGAACGGTTGCAAGGCAACACGCTTGACAGTCGCATCAGAGGATCGTCGCTATTGACCAAAACCACGGGTTTGGAAAACTGTGCCGCTGCATCCAGAACGACGGGATCGTCCACGGTCAAAAAAATCACCCCGGCAACAGAAGATGACTGCATAAGGTCCGTGATAGGAGAAACATCTGAATCCGTAATCGGTTGGGTAGTAATCTCAATACCCATCATCCTGGCTCGCTCCTGCACCCCTTGCAGGACATACCAGGTAAATTGGTTGCGTGAGTAGTCGATCATTGCGGCGCGCGATGTGGCAATGATGATGCGAGAGCCGCCGATTTCCAGTGGCACCGCATATCGAACAGCGCGGGCAACCTCTTGGACTTTGCGGCGAAGCTCCGGATTGACCCCCTTCTCGCCCGAAAGCGCGCGCGAAACCGTGCTGATGGAAACGCCGCAACGTTTCGCAATGTCCTGCAAACGCGCACGGCGCGACACCGTGACGTCCGTTACCTCTAATGGATTTTCCTTAGCTACCTTTTCTTTTTTAGTCATCACCAATCCGCCTTTCCCACCGGGTCTACATCAATACGAACATCGAAGCAACCAGGACTTTAAATTATCTGATTAGGTAGATACTTCAGCCAAAGACCTCTTCAGCGGCGCAAGCTGCGTCTTTAGGATTGTTCTGGCTAAGCGGATCAGCATTCCTGTAAATCCGTTCGCCGGTTGAATCGATATTGAAACTCTGTCAGATAGCGCCCTGTGTATTTCAAGCGTATCGCTGGATGAGTGCCGGTGAGGGCGTTCTTGATATTACCCAGCACCGTATTAATCTGACCCTACCTTACGCTCCGACGTCCCCCCGCATTGAGTAGCAGGTAGGTTTAGAGTCCTACTCCCGATAATACTGCTTTTTGCTCGATCAATTGCCGAGCATAAGCAGCAGAGGTTAATCCGCCCAAGGCTTTCTTGGGGCGTTCTTCGTTGTATTCCCTTCGCCAGGCTTCAATGATCGCTTTGGCCTGTGCCAGTGTCATGAACCAGTGCTCATTCAAGCATTTATCCCGGAATCGTCCATTGAAGGACTCGATATAGGCATTCTGGTTGGGTTTGCCGGGCTGAATTTGCCGTAATTGCACCCCTCACCGATGCGCCCAGTTCAACATGGCTCGGCCGCAGAACTCCCGGCCGTTGTCCGTGCGAATGATCTTTGGCAAGCCGCGCTGGAAAGCAATCCGGTCCAGAATCCGGGTAAGCGGTTCGCCACCAATGGTGCGTTCAGCCACAATGGCCACTGATTCATGCGTGGCATCATCCACAATCGTCAAAACAGTGGGCCTGAATCAAACAGGGATCTTGATTCTTCCATGTGGCCACCTTCGACCAAGACTGTGACAACAGCCGAAGTATAGGAATCAGGCGTTCACACTCAACCGTGAAAATTGTGTCACAAAAGCAAAGAGGCCCTGAATGGGCCTCTTGCTACCGCCGCCAAATCCAAACGGATTGGTAGGTGAGTTTTCGACTGTATTAGATAGTTATCGACTTTAAAAAACAGTTTTCGACTTTATTAGGTCAGAACAGCAAATGTTCTAACCAATTAAAATCGATAACTCCGCCCCTGCATCCATGCGGGTTTGCGAGTCATCAGTTTTAAATGTTACTTAACCAAAGTCGAAAACTCAAATTTATCGCGGGAGGTTTTCTTTTCCCCTGCAACCATCAACAAAACCTAGAATGATTTGTGCAGCTGCACCCCCAAAGTATGCATTTGGGTCGTCGTACTATGGCTAAACCGGTAACTCATTCCCCAACTCCAGTTTTTCCGATATACAAAATCACTACCTAGAGCAAAGACCTGGTTGTTGCGTGCGGAGCTGACCATTTCATACTGGTACTGTGCGCTAGACAGCTGGTCAGCATAGGCCATGCTAGCTATTCCTGGCTGTGCAAAGTCATGTTGAAATTCGATCCGGAAATATGGTTTTGCTATCCCGTTTTCGATTTGGTAACCCGTTTCTCCACGCAGACCCAAGGAGAGTTTGGTTGTAGGGGATGTCTGCTCGAAATAAATCAGGTTATTGATACCCGCCCCACTTTCTGTACTCCGTTCTAAGCGGGTGGAAATCAGGTCTAGACGCCCATATGGTGAAAGCAGGAATTTCCCGCGTTGATACTCATAGCCGCCACTTAAGGAGGAGAACCACTGCGTTCCTTGGCGTTGCGACTGTGCAAAGTCCCCTGTGGAGCTTACGAAACGCTGAGCATCGTAATCCAGTCGGCTATATCCTGCCAGACCATCAAGGAAGAACCCCTGTTCTGGCTGGTAGCTGCCATAGACTACTGCGGAATAACCATTACTGTTGTTGTGGGTGCCATTGCTTCCAATCGTTTGACGTTCATGGCCAAAACCGACCCCCATCCCCAGGATCAGGCTATCGCTGATTCGATAGTCGCTACCCATAGAAATACCAGAGGTGCTGAAATTCGCGTCGGTATTGGTTTGCCTGCCCACATTGATCGTTCCTGCGCTCCATATTTCCAGTCCAGTACCAAAAGGATTATCAGTTTTGCCGGCAAGATTCAACGTTGACCATGGCCATATACCAGTGCCACTTTTTGCCGCCTGGCTGGTAGCGACAAGAAAAGAAGCTAGATCATTAGAGAGAGGATTGCTATTGATGACTGGCGGGCAGATCGTTTTGCCATTAGTTTGACAAGCTGCGCTACGGGAATCTGCTAACAAGCCGGAGGTGTTTGTGCCGGCTATGGTATTGGCAGCTATCGTGGAGGCTCCTCTTCCTGCCACACCCTTCGTGTTGTCCGATGAATTTTTTCTCTCATCCTCAGTTTGAGTCTTTGATCGGGCGTGCAAAGCCTCAAGTCGGGTCTGGAAATTTCCGATCTGGCTTTGGGCAAAGCGCTCGGCAGTTTCCACTTGCGCGGTCAGTAATCCCTGAACCTCCGGGTCTTTGCTGGGATCTGGACGGGACTGGACAAGGATACTGACAGTTGCCGCAGCGGAGGTGCCTCCACCGTTAGTGGCCATATAGGTGAAGCTATCTGTACCCGAATAGCCCACCGTTGGCGTGTATGTAATCACCATTCCCGAGACTGTTGCGACACCATGAGTGGCTGGGCTAGCCACGGTCAGACTCGACGGCGTACCCCCACTCAAACTGAGTGGGACGACATTATTGCTACTATTGAAGTTGACGGTGAGACTGACGTTACTTGCTACGGGCACCTGTGGATTGATGGTAAGGCTATAGGTCTGGCTTCCCGTAAAGTGTGAGCTGCTGTTGTCTGTTGCGCGGACGGTAAAGTTGAATGAACCCTCTGTGGTTGGAGTGCCGGATAAAATCCCCGCACTCGACAGGCTCAATCCAGCAGGTAATGCTCCCGAAGAAATGCCATAGCTGTATGGGGCGATACCACTGCCACTAGCGCTAATGGTCTGGCTATACGCAGTCCCTTTAGTTGTAGCGGGAAGACTGCTTGGCGCCACTGCGATGGTAGGCGCGTTGACCGTGAAGCTACGGCTGACTGAGGTAGCCGCCGAATGGGCTGCATCACCCGCCTGACTGGCCGTGATGGTACAGGTTCCCGCAGTAAGGAGGGTCAGTACCCCGCTGCTGGTAATGGTACACACGGCGGGAGTCGTGGAGGTAAAAGCGACCGCCAGACCGGAACTTGCCGTTGCCGTCAATGTTGGATTGGTGCCAAAAGTCTGTGCACCTGGGTCAGCGAAAGTAATAGTTTGGCCACCGATGGGCGTAACACTGCTGGATGCTGTCGAGGCAGAACCGGTGCCAATAGCGTTGGTCGCAGTTACGGTAAAGGTATAAGCCGTGCCATTGCTCAGACCAGTGACTGTCAGCGGGCTGGCGGCGCCTGTGGCAGTCAAGTTACCGGGGCTGGACGTAGCGGTGTAATTGGTAATCACCGATCCGCCATTGGAGCTCGGGGCGGTGAACGATACGATTGCTTGCGCGTTGCCGGCTGTGACTGTTACCCCTGATGGGGCTCCTGGCACAATAGCCGTGACAGTGAGACTCTTTGTAACGGTCGGTGCAACTGCATATGTGGCGTCCCCTACCTGGTTGGCATTGATCGTACAGATACCCACATCGAGTGCGGTCACTAAGTTTCCGCTGACTGTACAGACACCCGTGGTGACCGAACTAAAGGTGGGGGAGAGACCGGAAGTGGCTATAGCACTAGCTGTGGTACTACCACCGATCTGCAAGGTGGCGGGAGAGAAACTGATTGCGCCGATGGTCTGACTGGTCTTGTTGGGCGTAACACTACTAGACGGCGTCGAGGCGGGACCGGCGCCAATAGCGTTGGCAGCAGTCACGGTAAAGGTATAAGCCGTGCCATTGCTCAGACCAGTTACTGTCAGCGGGCTGGCGGTACCCGTGGAAGTCAGGTTACCGGGGCTGGACGTGACGGTGTAACTGGTAATCGCCGATCCGCCATTGAAGCCCGGGGAGGTGAAAGATACGGTCGCTTGAGCGTTGCCGGCGGCGGCTGCCACGCCTGAAGGGGCGCCAGGCACCACGGCATTGACTGAGAAACTTTGTATCACAGTGCTTGCTGCCGCGTAACTGCTACTGCCTGCCTGATCTGCATTGATCGTGCAAGTCCCCGTAGTCAGGAAAGTCAAGGTGCCTCCCGTGGTAACGGTACACACCCCCGTTGTGCTGGATGAAAAGCTAACGGCCAGCCCTGAGCCGGCAGTTGCACTCAGTGTCGGCGCAGTGCCTAGGCTCTGCGCACCGGGGTTGGCAAAGGTAATGGTCTGCACCGCCTGTGGCGCAACACTGTTGGAAGCTGCCGATGTTGGTCCTGCCCCCACACTATTGGTTGCCTTGACGGTGAAAGTGTAGCTCGTGCCATTGGTAAGCCCGGTTACGGCAATCGGGCTGGTTGTGCCTGCTCCCGTCAGGCCGCCGGGGCTGGACGTCACCGTATAGCCAGTAATCGCGGCCCCGCCCGTAAAGGCTGGCACACTAAAGCTCACAGATGCTTGGGACACACCAGCCGTAGCACTACCAATGGTTGGCGCGCCAGGTACTACTGCGTTGACCGTAAAGCTGCGCGTAACGGTTGCTGCCGCCAGATAGGTGCCATTACCAGCTTGATCCGCATTAATGGTGCACGTGCCGGTCGCCACAAATGCCAGCGCCCCACCACTGGTAATCGCACAAACCCCTGCGGTGCTGGAGGTAAAAGTAACCGTTAGCCCAGAATCGGATGTTGCCGATAATGTTGGTGTCGTACCAAAGTTCTGCGCGCTCGGACTGGCAAAGGTGATGGTCTGCGTCACCATCGGCGTCACACTATTGGAGGCTGTCGAGGCAGCACTCGAACCAGCACTGTTGGTCGCTTTTACCGTAAAGGTGTAGGCCGTGCTGTTGTTCAAACCCGTTACAGTAATCGGGCTTGTAGCACCTGTGCCAGTAAATCCACCGGGACTGGAGGTCACGGTATAGCTTGTAATAGAGGCTCCGCCCGTGAAAGCAGGCGCAGTAAAGCTAACCGAAGCCTGCCCCGCTCCGGCAGTTGCCGTACCAATCGTAGGCACACCAGGCACCACTGCATTGACCACAAAGCTGCGACTTACGGTGGTAGCGGCCAGATAGGTGCCATTACCCGCCTGATCGGCGTTGATGGTGCATGTGCCTGTAGCCACAAAAGCCAGTACCCCGCCACTGGTGATCGTACACACACCAGTGGTGCTAGAACTAAAGGTAACGGTTAAGCCAGAATCGGAAGTTGCTGTCAATGTTGGTGATGTGCCGAAATTCTGCGCGCTCGGACTGGCAAAGGTGATGGTCTGCGTCACCATCGGCGTCACACTATTGGAGGCTGTCGAGGCAGCACTCGAACCAGCACTGTTGGTCGCTTTTACCGTAAAGGTATATGCCGTACCGTTGGTCAAGCCCGTCACCGTCAGCGGACTGGCCGAACCACTCGCCGTGAAACCTCCCGGGTTAGACGTTACCGTATAGCTGGTGATGGATGTACCACCAGTGAAAGTTGGAGCCGTGAAAGTCACCGTTGCCTGCGTAACACCGGCAGTCGCCGTGCCAATAGTCGGGGCCCCGGGCACCACAGCCGCTACCGTAAAACTCTGCGAAACGGTCGTCGCGGCCTGATAGGTTCCGTTACCGGCTTGGTCTGCATTGATCGTGCAAGTGCCCGTCGTGAGGAAGGTCAGTACGCCGCCAGTGGTAATGGTGCACACACTCGAGGTACTGGAGCCGAAGCTAACCGTCAAACCCGAACTGGAAGACGCCGTCAATGTCGGTGTCGTACCGAAATTCTGCGCGCCAGGATTGGCAAAGGTAATGGTCTGGTTCGCCTTGGGCGTCACACTATTGGACGCCGTCGATGCAGAGCCTGTCCCAACACTATTGGTGGCAGTTACCGTAAAGGTATATGCCGTGCCATTGGTCAGCCCCGTCACGGTAATCGGGCTGGTCGTTCCCGTGCCGGTAAAACTACCAGGACTGGAGGTCACGGTATAACCCGTGATGCTTACTCCACCGTTTGAGGTCGGTGCACTAAAAGTCACCGTTGCCTGCGTAACACCGGCAGTCGCCGTGCCAATAGTCGGTGCCCCGGGCACCACAGCCGCTACCGTAAAACTCTGCGAAACGGTCGTCGCGGCCTGATAGGTTCCGTTACCGGCTTGGTCTGCATTGATCGTGCAAGTGCCCGTCGTGAGGAAGGTCAGCACCCCGCCGCTGGTAATCGTACATACACTCGTAATGCTGGAGGTAAACGTAACAGTCAAACCGGAATCGGATGTCGCTGACAATGTCGGTGTTGTGCCGAAATTCTGCACACCAGGATTGGCAAAGGTAATGGTCTGGTTTGCCTTGGGCGTGACACTGTTGGACGCCGTCGATGCAGAGCCTGTCCCAACACTATTGGTGGCAGTTACCGTAAAGGTATATGCCGTTCCATTAGTCAGCCCCGTCACGATAATCGGGCTGGTCGTTCCTGTGCCAGTAAAACTGCCCGGGCTGGAGGTCACCGTATAACCGCTGATAGCGGCCCCGCCATCCGACCCCGGAGCGGAAAATGCCACCGAGGCTTGGCCACTACCCGCCGTCGCTGTGCCAATAGTAGGAGCGCCAGGCACGCAGGCAGTCGTCGTAAAGCTCCCATCACTCCCATTGGTGGTTCCACCGGCGTTGACCGCCTTGACCCGGAAGTGATAAAGCGTATTGCACGAAAGGCCCGATAAACTCAACCCGACAGAGGTACTCCCCGTGCCGGCGCTAATTGTTCCGCCTGTTGTGGCCGCAACGTTGGTGCCATAGCCTGTCGTCAGGCCATAATCAAATGTTACCGTTGTAGCAAGCCCATTGTCATTGACCGTTCCGCCCAGTGTAGCCCCTGTAGCCGTTACAGACGTAGCCGACCCGGTTGTTGCACTGGGGGATGTCAGAGCATGTATATTGCTTAGGGCAAAATCCTGGAAAACAGCATAATCAGCTGAGCTTAATACGATTTTTTTAATACCACTAATCGTAGGACTAAGAGTGCTCAGGCTGCTGGAACTGACGCTACTCAGCGAACCGTTTGAAGTTGATCCATCTGCGTAAGTCAGAACATAGCTTACATTATTATCCGATGCCAACGCCTTGAATGAATCTATGTTGAACACGTAGCCAGTCGCTACCGCAATGGTTACATTTACACCATTGGCGGTTACTCCATCGTAAGCATATAGACCGAATCCGTCATAACCAAGATAACCCACAGAGGGCGCGCCAATAGTAAACGTCTGCCCTCCCACCGTTCTGGTGATTGATGTCTGGGAGCCATTCAAATCACTATCCGATGCTGAAAATGAAAGCGTCCCCGAGGTCCCTGCCGCCCAAGCCCCGCCAGACCAGAACATTACTGTCATCAGCAATAACATGAGGTGCGCAGCGAACCAATTTTTGCGCCGATTTTCAACACACATCATATTTCTCCCTCAAGACAGGCACGAGCAAGACGATAACTTGTCGTTTACGAATTTAATTTTTTAAACCACATATTTCCGTACAAAAAGGCGCTGAATGCACGCCTTTTTGCATGGAACAAAAAGATCAAGGACGCGACGGGTAAATTCCCTGCAAGGCAATAATGTAATTCATGGTTTGATACGGCGGCAGCGTCTGCGCAGTGCCCTGTACGCCTACCGCAACAGGGGTAGGTGTTGCTGAACCCGCTGCGACCACCGTCACGTTGCCCGTCGGCGCCGGCACGGTTATCGAGCCTGTCGCCTGAAATGGCTTGAGCGTGGAATCGGAAGCCGCCGCGCTGTAGATCTTATTAGCGGGCCCGGCAGTTGCCGAAAGATTAACCGTGTTCCCGGGTACCGCGACCGGCGCTGGCGTGGCCGTTGTGCTAGCCACGGAAGGAATCGCTACGTTAACGGATACCGCCGTAGGACCGCCACCTGTACCGGAAAAAGTTGCAGCATGCGTATGTGTCGGCATGTTGGCAGCATTCAATACGACTTGGCCAATTGATGTCACCGCCGCACTAGCGCTACCGCCAACTTGGGCAATCGCAGACACATTAGCCGCACCAAGCGGCACTTTATTGCGCAGATCGGGCAAGCCGAATGTGTTTCGCCCATCGCCGCCATAGTATGTCCCCAGCAAAGAAAACAGCGCTTGATTCTGTGAAACCGGCAACAACGAACCATCACACAAATGCCAGCCATCGGGCACCCAGTTAATGGGCCACAAAATAATTTGTCCAATAATCGGATCCATAACATCTCCTAAATGATCGGCAGAAACGAAAATCTTTCACCCAGGCTGCCATCCCGACTGACAAGCGCCCCATACCGGGACGGATTCCACCGCTCATGCCGTAGCCATTCCTTGTGGCATGTGTCGCATGAACCAGAAAACACCTTCATCACCAGCAATCTGAAAACCAAGTCGCTGGTAAAAATCGAGCGCTAAATTATTTTTTTGCACACGCAATGTAACCGGCATGTGCTCCGCGCCAGCCTCTTCGATCAATCGTTTGATCATCACGCTGCCGATGCCGTGCAGACGGTATTCCGGCAACAAGGAAATATCGATCAGGTGAATCGCGCCAATCTCGCGCTCGACATACATTCTGCCGATCGAAACATCACTCTTAGTGATCAGATAAAAATTCGCTTGAGGGTGATTTTTTGAATACTGCGCTTGCTGCAAGCTGAATTGCATCTGTAGGAATTCGCTCCACGGCTTCTCATTCCACTCACAAAGCGCTTTTTCTTCCGCACGGGTAGAGGCATAGAGCTGGAAGAGAAACGCCATGTCACTATCGACAATTGGGCGCAAGGCAATTTGCGATGCAACGGCAGGTGGTAACTGAACAGGATTGCGTTCACGACGCAGCCGCACCACATCAGAGATCATTTGCGGGTAATCGAAATCTGCTGGCTGTAGCAGCGGCAAGGCGATGGTTTCAGCCACACAACGCTGCACTTGCTGGGGCCACAAACCGGCATGGCCTGCCAGTGCGTGGATGGCAAGCTCCTGCCCCCAAAAATAGATAGTTTCGGCTTGGACATTGGCCTGCATGTGGCGGACATCGTCCAATGTTTGCGGCTCTTCCAGGCAACGCCAGATGTCGGCATACAGAAAATCAACAGGGCTATCCGGCTGCCACTGCATTGCGTCGGCTTGAACGATATGCAACTTGTTGCGGATGTCTTCCGGCAAACCGCTGATGGCTTGCGAGTGGTCGAATAACTCAATCACCTCGGGATCAAGTTCAATCACCGTAACCCGTTGCACTGCCGGGTTGAGCGCCATGTTGATGGCGACCCAGCCCATCCCCAACCCCATTACCACGGTATGACCATAGGCATACCGGCAGCCCAGCTCCTGACTTTCAATCTCGTGCGGGGAAAGCGACATCCAGGTCAGCTCCCGCCCCTGATGCTCGCGCAACAGCACCGGCATGCCGACCACACCCCACTGTCCACTGTAATATCCGCGGTCCAGACCAAAACCGCCGTGGACCAGCCGCCACCGCCCGATGCGACCAGCCCGGTAGGCTGGCATATACAGATCGGACTTAAACAATGGCACACCCAGCACTTGCGCAAGTTGCTCCGACGAATAAACTGAATACATAATACGGCACCAATGTCAGCAAAATATTGAAACCAATGCCAATAACTTTCCATATATTTACATAACACACTAGCACATTACCTTTAAAAAAACTGTGGGTATATGTTATTGGCAGGTAAGCACCCGGCGAACTCATCTGTAAATTGACGGAATAGACCGCGAAGATCGTGCCCACTAAAAATCACGGTGGACAGGTAATCCCCCCTGAAAATAATCGCAGTCAGAAGTAGAATTTTCTCCTAACGAACCAGAGGAAGTTTTACGTGAAGACATCCCGTTTTTCAGACAGCCAAATCCTTGCCATCCTGAAGCAGGCCGAGGGTGGATCGCCGGT
>JARLJJ010000316.1 GCA_031291275.1 Formivibrio sp. | reverse complement strand
CCGCACTGAGTTGCAGAGCGAGGGGAAACTTGCACGAGAAAGCCATTCGCTCCCGGTTCTCGTCGAGCAAAAGCTTACGAATCCGCGCTTCGCCGGAGACTACCGGCCCGGTGACGAGATACATTTTCGCACCGGTAGCCCGGCGCTCGAAGGCATTCCGCATCGCAGCACAGCACGTGTTCTCGAAGTTGATGTAAACAGGAACACGTTGACCATCGAAACGGCGGACGGCGGGCAGGTAGCCTACAATCCTGCCCTGCTTCGGAGTCAGACCAACCAAAGCAAGGTCTACCGGGAAGAGACACGGGAGATGGCCGAAGGCGAGCGCATCCGGTTCACCGCTCCCGACAAAGAGAATCACATCCGCACCGGCGCTTTCGCCACTGTGGAGCGGGTCGAGCCCGATCTTTCCGTTCGGCTCGACAACGGTAAGAGCGTCGATCTCAACGCCGAAGCGGCCCGCAATCTCGACTACGGCTATGCCGTCGAGACGGCTGGAAACATCGCTGCTGACCATATCATTCTGACCGGCGAGGCCGCGCAGCTTGCCGGGCTCGAAGACGATCTGGCACGCCTGAATCCCGGCATCCACGAGCTTTCCGTTTACACGTCCGATGCGTCTCAGACACTCCAGGTAGAGCTTGCGCAGAGCCCTGTGGCGGCCGAAGCGTTGTCAAAACCGCTCGCAGAGGTTGGAAACCTGGGTATCGCCGAATCTTCTCTTGCGGAGTCCATCATCGAGGAGATCGGGTTGCATCTCTGATTCCATTGCACTTGGTGACCTATCGGAACCAAACAGTCTGACCTCCACTTTGCACAGCAGAGGTCAACGCGAAGATACCCAGGCTTTAATAAAATTGAGGGTGCTAAACAGGGTGCCGAATAATTGGTGGCGCTATGGCGAAACATCCCGGGAGTAATCTGTAGGGAAGCTCTGGAGCTTCCCTAGGTCCGGGGTCTGTACTCTCCCAGGTGCCCAAAGGCGGGGCACCTGAGGCACCCATCTTCATCGGTTGTTCTCACTTCTCCCGACAGCTAGACCACCCGCCGTTCAATGCTGATGCTGTATTCCAGATGGCGTGGCAATAGCCTAAGCCTACAGGGTAGGGGGCTATTGTTTAGCGTTTCTTCGGTGAACTGTGCAGTTCGCCCAAGATTCGATTTTCAAAGGATGCCAGCGCCCGTTCGCTGAAGCCTAGCAACATCGGCACAGTGATGACAATCAAAGCCTTGATGATTGCCGCGCATGGAGATGAAGGCGCAGAACAGACGTTCAAGGCATCTGAAAAGGTTTGACTCTGAATCGAGATTGGCAGGACGCCCCATCCCAACAGGCCGCACCCAATGATACTTGCGGTAATGCCAACACCAATTCGTGTGAGTACACGGCGACGATATGCGTCAAGTTCACCTGAGAGACTAGCATCCAACGCTGGCATTTTGGCCATGACGCTGATACAGCTTCCCGTTGCACCGGCAAGCAACAGGGCTGAAAAAACCAAGAATGGAAACTTTGGCGCAAAATACAGTGCAGCGATTGCCAGCAGCAACATGCCTACACTTAGGCCAAACAACCAGCGCATGTATGTGTCCATCGTGTCTTCATAGTCATCTATGAAGTCTTTCCATGCGTCCGCTTCTGCGTAGATGGAATAGAGTGCTCCACGGGCGCTATGCGGGTCATTGGCAGCATTCTTCAGTTTGTCAGTAAACAATTCACGAAGCCTCTTTGGTGATGATTTCGGTATTCCCCAACCTTCAACGGTGTCTATTTCGAGAACGGCTTCATCATAAATTTCATTGACAGGGCAAAAATAAGCAGCAAATAGCCCCTGTGATTCACCATCTTCCTTAAAGTCGTCTAAGTCATCCGTAGTGGCAGCGTCTTTGGCTTTAGTTTCAATTTCTGTAAGGCGCTCCAGCACTGTTTTCAATAGGTCTGTGTTCAGCTTGTCATCTTCAGTGCGTGGGCGCTGCGCCATCAACTCGACACGTAACCTGTCACCAGTGATGCTTGACAGCGCCTCAGTGCGAGCTTTTTCCAACTTGCGGGCTTGACGTGTCGATTGAGCCATCACCATTCATCACGAATTCAGAGTTTGAGTGTGGAAGTTGGCAAATTGCTATTCGTGCAACTTGCCAATGTAGGTATGTGCGCCGGAATCAAAGCCAATCCAGTTGCCTTCATCGTCAATGTCACAAGCTGGCGGAATGGTCAAGTTGGCTTCTTCAGCGGCAGCCTCAACAATCTCTTCAGTGATGCGCTGACCATATAAGGCATCCAGCATCCAGCGCCAGCCAATTACGGTGCCGCGATGGTATTCCATGCTGCGGCTCTTGGAACTCCGCTCATATTCAGCGTGGAACGTCTTCAACAGGCTTGCGCCAAAACTGGCGAGCGCCTTTTTTTCGTCTGGCGTTGGCGTTTGCTTCAAAATAGCCATACTACATTCTAGGCCCCTTTTGATCCCGCCCGTGCTGCCCCGGCCCCGGCAATTGGAAGTCTGGAGTGAAACCCCACAGTGCGCCCTAGAGGACGCCGGTTCCACTTCACTTTCACTTGAATCCGGCTTGATTCGTCTAAGCTGTCGATTTTATTGGTGTCCCCGACGGAATTTGAACCAGAGTCATCGCCGCGAAAGATGGATTGGTCCTGAAAACGCCCATGTTGTCGTCGATCTAAAAAAGACCTCTGCCGTTGGCGAGTGATTTGGGGATTTGCACTCGTTGAGAACTCGCAATTGGCCCAAAATCATCAATGAGAGAAGCCATTCGGAGAGCGGTTCAGTCATACGCTGCGAAAGTTTCTGCACCCAATGTTCGGCGACGAAGGGACTGACGCGAGAGCTTGACTAGGAAGCGGTGATCCTGCTGTGGGCCAGGTGTACGATTCCGTTATGGCACCACCCTGCATTTTCTGCGACAACAACTCCGGCAGCCGCGAGCACCTCTGGCCCGATTGGCTTCTAAAGCGGCATACCTTCGGTCCGATCAAAATGCAGATCGGCATTAAGCAGCGGATTATCAAGCCCACGCCGGAACTGAAAGTCAAAACTGTCTGCTGCGCGTGCAACAACGGGTGGATGAGTCAGCTGGAAGCCAACAATACTTCCATTATCGGACCGATGTCCGATAGTACGCCGACTACGCTTGATACCGCCGCGCAAACGCTGGTCGCCGCCTGGTCGATCAAAGGTGCGATGATGAGCGACTCTATGAGGGGGCGGAAGGGAACAAAGTTTTATACGCGCGGCGAATGCCTGAACATGCGGATCTCGCGCACGATACCTCCGAATACGCTGGTCTGGATTGGCCGCGTTGACGGGAAACACATCGCGAACGTCGGAACCGACTTCACTTGGAACGACAAGAACGGCAAGCATCTGGCAACAAATTGCCTTTGCACCATCGCGGCCGGCCACTTTGTTACACAAGTCGTCAGCGTCCATGTTGAGCAGCCCGGCGCGAACATCCAATCCATTCCATGCAAGGCCGGAAACTGGAATGAAAAGCTCATCCAGATATGGCCAATCCAGCAGCCGGTCGTCCATTGGCCACCGAAGATCGCAATCACGAATGGCGGGCCTGACGGTATCGCCTATTTACTGGATCGCTGGCGATTGGAGTGAATCTCATCGTCAGAATGATTCGATCTTGCAGGCCGAAATAATTTAACCCTTCGAGGAGCGCCGGAACATGCCGCGCACATGGCTGATGAGCGACGGCGGCGCTTCGGCTGTTCCTTCATCAAAGCGATCAACCGCGCCCACAAGACATGCCTGCCAGCACAATGGAAACCAAATGATGGTGTTGTGGTCCTTCAGTGCATCTTCGAGGACCGGTGCATCGTTCGAATTCGGATATCTGCCCTCAACAACGATGGGCTGCGTCCCGGTCACGAACGGGTCGGTGACGGATCGAGTATAGCGGAGGCACCAGTGGAAATTGTCCATCCAGTCCCGCCCTTTTTTAATTTCCTCGCGCATCGCGGTAATCGTGCGGTTTCGGATGAACTGAGTTGGCGGCGGGTACGGAACGGTCGTATCGACTCCGACCTGATTGCCGTGACCGACCGAGGTGACAGTCATTATTCGCGTGTTCTCGTTTTGCGCTGTTTGTTGTTGCAAGAAAAGCGGCGACCGGGCGCGCATCATCTGAGCATATTCCAGAAGAAAATGCTTGTGCTGCTTCACCCATCCCTTGAAATTCCGGTGTAGCAGATGCTCCCGAACGAGTGGAAACTCCCGTTCAAATCTTTCGAAGACCTCATCCGGATGTTCCAGCACATTTGTTCCCGGATGATAGTCGTACATGCCGCGTTCCCAGCCAATCGAACCAGGGCTTTCTCGGCTCCATTCCGCGGTTTCGAGATCGAAGTGCCATAGCGGCTTCGCAAGGTTCTTATTGGCGGGGTCGATAAACCCCTTCAGGAAGCCGCGCGGCAGGTAGTGATCCTTTCGGTCTCGCTCGCGATTATCAGGCATGACGTTATCCTAAAGCCTTGCTTCCGTCATGACGAAACGCAGTCAGATGGCCGGAACAGGTCAATGCGCGCGTTGACCTCGATTTGGGCAGCGTTTCGAGGATCGGTCGCGATAAATGCTGTTGTTTTAAACAATCCGAACATATCTCCGTCTTTGCACGGCGGAGGGATGGAAGACAAATCACCGGTTTGATGCAATTCAGCGTGTTCAAAAGGGTGCTGGAATGACGTTTCGGCGCCGCCTCGCGGGAGTGCGTTGTCATGGCCTACACCACACCATGCGCTTGACTTTTACTTTGTGCCGGAGTGTCCTGACACGAGAGGACTCAAGGCTATTCCTGAATGTAGCCGAGGTTTTTCAGCCGGTTCACGAGCGCCTGAGAACTGACCCCATATTTCTTGGCCAGGCTCGACAGGAAGTCGTCGTCCAGGAGATCAACGAACTCCTCATTGACCAGGTCATTTTCCAGAAATTGCTTTGGCATGAGCAGAGCCGCGGCAAACATATTTGCCTCCCGCTCCGCGTCGTCTGTTCCTTGGCTGGACACATCGTCCCTGAGACGAACACGGAAGCCGTGGTCGATATGAAGCTGCTCCTGATCGTGGAGCAGCAGGTGCCCCAGCT
>JARLJJ010000315.1 GCA_031291275.1 Formivibrio sp. | reverse complement strand
CAAAGCGCCAATCCTGACGTTTTGGCGGAGGAAATCGTATACCGCATTGGCAAGGCACACCATGAAGAGGAAGCGCGGCAAGGCACTCACTGGGTACCGTCAGCGTCAGCTAACGACGCGCTATCGCCGGTTCAATCCTAAGCATTCAGTCTCGGAAAATCATGGTGCCCTCTCAACAATCGAGCAAGAGCCAGTGGTGCTCTCGGCCTCCACGAAAGCAGGCAATTTCAGAGAACGGCAAGATAACTCTCTTTCCCTTGAGTGAAATTTCCTAGAAAATCCTGAGCGCTTGTTTGCGCCTGATCTCGCGGCTAGGCTTCATTCCGTCACTGCCAATTCAGTGGCCGGGTTTAGTCGCCCGCTGTTTGATCAGGCGCACAGCGCCACCTTCTACGAGGCGCTTTTTTTCAGCCTCCGTTTATGGTGGTCGTGCGCAGGGCACTTCGGTGCGCCGGGTTTCCTGATCACCGGTCGACTAACCTGCGTACGGCTGCCACCCCTTCGTTTAGTCGCGAATGTGGCGGCTCCCTCAACAGATCGGGAGTAACCACTCTATGTTCAAGATCACCCCCAATCCACCGGCAGCATCCAACGTTGAAACCATCGATCCTCGTGTCGCCGACCGGGCTTTGTCTCATTACAATCTCGGTCCGAACGCAGGCTCGAAACCTGCCACAAACACAGTGCTGCAGGGTCATCTGCCTGCACTCAGGAATCAGGAAGAAACCCTGATCAACGTCTACTCGATTCTGCAATCCGCTGCGGCCACGGCCTATGAGCACGCAGATAACCAAACCGGTTCGAACCGCAAGGTGGCGATGGGTGTGGTGCACCTGATTGAGCTGGCGCAGTTGAAGATGGACTCGGTCCTGGATGAGCAAGCAGTCAGCGTCAGAAACTGATAGAGCCCAACCGCTAGATGAACGGGAAGCAAGGCTCCCCGTTCAATTTGGCTCGGCGGAGCCACCTGCGCCTTTGTCTATAACGCCTATGGCAAACTCTCCAGCGAGCGCGACGAACTGGGTCGGCTGACCCGCTACGGTTCGGTGATGACGGCAGCGAGCTGAAGACTGCCTACCAGCGCGACACCGCTGGCCGCTTGCAGGTCAAGACGCTGACGGTCACTGGCCGCTGGCGTATGAGTACGACCTGCAGGACCGCCTGACCACCGAGCACCAGGGTTGGGCTACCCTGCACTACCGCTACGACACGCTCGGCCAACTCAGCCATGCGCGCCTGCCCGACGGCAGCACCCTGGACTATCGCCACCTGGCCGGCGGCGACCTCAGCGCCATTGACCTCAATGGCCAGCGCCTGACCAGCCACCAGTACAGCGCCGGGCGCGAGCAGCAACGTCAGCAAGGGCAACTGCTCAGCCAGTACCAGTACGACGAACAGGGTCGCCTCACCGAACATCGCGTCAGCCAGCACCAGCAACGCCTGTTGGCCCGGGCCTATGATTACGATGCCAACGGCAACCTGGCGCGGATCAGCGACAGTCGCAAGGGACTGCGCGAGTACCACTACGACCCGCTTGATCGGCTGATCACTGTGCGCGGTGACTTGACCGAAGCCTTCAGCCATGACCCGGCGGGCAACCTGCTCAGCCAGGCGCCAGCGCTGGACGGCGACCGCGTCAACGTCAAAGGCAACCGTCTGCTGATGCAGGGTGATGCGCACTATGACTACGACGCCTACGGCAACCTGATCCGCGAGCGGCGCGGGGCTGGGCAACGGCTGGTGACCGAGTACAAGTACGATGCTCAGCATCGGCTCATTGAAGCGCAGTTGCCCAATGGACAGGCGGCGACGTATCGGTATGACGCCTTTGGGCGGCGGATCGAGAAAACTGTTGCGGGCAAAACGACTGAGTTCATCTGGCAAGGTGAACGACTGATCGCCGAGTCGGCGACGGGGCACTATCGCAGCTATGTGTATGAGCCGGGGACGTTTCGGCCACTGGCGATGCTCGACGGAGAAGGACCGAGCCAAGCCCTGCCCTACTACTACCAGCTCGATCATCTGGGCACGCCGCAGGAGCTGACCTCCAGTGCGGGGGCGATCCTCTGGTCGGCCCGGTACAAGGCCTACGGCAACGTGGCGAAGCTGGAAGTGGCCGAGGTCGACAACCCGCTGCGCTTTCAGGGGCAGTATTTTGATGCCGAGACGGGGCTACACTACAACCGCCATCGCTACTACAATCCAGGGACTGGACGGTTTTTGACCCCGGACCCGATCAAGCTGGCGGGTGGGTTGAACAACTACCGGTATGTGCCTAACCCTACGGGGTGGGTGGATCCGTTGGGATTGGAGACTTGTCCTGGAGGAAAGAAATGTAGCCAAGGTATCGCCGAGGATCCCGAAGCTTCCGCCAAGGTTGACGATAGTGAACCGACCGTTCCAAACGTCGAACGGAAAGCTCATCAGTTCAACTCTTTCCACGATTTCACTGTTCCGGAAGACCTCTATTTAAAAAGTGATTCCGTGCAGTTTAACCGAGCGAACAAAGATCTCATTGCGAGGATGAATGAAGACCCGGCCTTCCGTAAGGATCTGTTAAGTAGAGACCCCGCACTAAAACAATGGCTCGACGACCCCAAAAGGAAGATGGGTTCGAGCCCAACGGGTTACACATGGCACCACAATGAAAAACCTGGCTTACTGCAACTTGTGCACCGTGGTGATCACCAAGGACAACACGCGATCTACCATCCGACAGGGAAGGGAGGTCGCGATATCTGGGGTGGTGGTCGTGCGGGACGAAAAGGCGAAATCAAGACGGAGTAGCAGCAATGAAATACACGGAACAAATGACCTTAAACGAACTTATAGACAAAGTAAAAAGCTCCTCCAAAGACTTGGTATATTGCGTATACGGCACGACACCTAGTGAGAAAGCAGAGCTTACCTCAATCTGTGTAATTGATGACTATCCCGAAATCAATGACGAAGACGAAGAGATATTCCCTGACACCGTCACCAACGCAGGCCTGGTATTTTGGTATAGAGACGAGCTTATCGAGGATGTAATTTCCAACGCGAAGAACCAGGACGCAGGGGTAACAAACAAAAAAATTTTGGAGGCAATCAATTATTACGATGAACATGACAGCTTCATGCCTCTAAAATAATTCTCACGATCAAATACCTATAAGCAAGGGGGTGTTTCAGCTAACACCCCATACACCTACGTAGCTAAAAGCCGGAAGCAAAGGGGGCACAGATTTATTTTCGGCCTATACCCACACCGAAAACACCGCCACCTTTCCACCAACTAAAGTACTCGCACATCTAAATTTTCCAACAGATAAAAATGTAAAAGAAAATACACTCACTCAAGGCAGAGCGAACTATGCCGGCAAAGATTAAAAACAAAAAAATAAACAACATTCAAGGGACGGACTTACTTATGAAGCCTATAAGAAAAAATCAAAAATAGCTCAAAACCCAACCCCAAACCACCACCTATAAAACACCACATACAACAAACAACCGTTATCTCACCACCACTTTGTCATCGGAGGACGAAATGCAACAATCACTTAATGATATGTCTTTCTCAGAGCGTCGCCGCGTCCCAATCGGAGCCTTGATCGCAGGCCTGCTTCTCTTGCCTCTCGCCATTCAAGCATTGCGCACCGAGACGGTAGGCAAGTTTGCCTATGTGCTGTTCCTCTGCTCACTGTATATGTTTGTTGCGGCCCTCCTCAATCGCAAGGCAGGCTCCACACCGCTGATGATCCTCAAGGATGAGGGGATCTGGTTCTTCAACGCCGATGGATTGGTGCCCTATACCTCGATTCAGGCGGTTGAGGTCGAAACCTACAACACCCTGAAGGACATCCAGCGAAACCTGGTCCTTCACATTGAT
>JARLJJ010000314.1 GCA_031291275.1 Formivibrio sp. | reverse complement strand
GAAGCCGAACTGGCGCTTGATCAGGCGGATCGGGACGCCCTCGCCGCAGAAAATTCCACGCTGACGGAGCAATTTGAAGAATTCGACCAGTTGAGTCGTGATATGTCCACGGCTTACAGCAAGGCCAGGGATGAGATCGAGGACATTGGTGGCGATGACGCAGTTGCCAAGATCGAAAGCAAGCGTCGCACAATTTATCTCGAAATTGACGATAAGGCGGCCGCATATTTACGGCTGCGCCTGGGTGCAGCCGCAGCCGAGCAAGCACTGCGCATTTACCGAGATCAACATCGTAGTTCGATGATGCAACACGCGTCCTCTGCATTTCAGACGATCAGCCGTGGCGCATATACCCGCCTGGACACCCATGTTGAGAAAGATTCGGAAGTATTGGTTGCCATCGGCGCCGACGGCAGCTCAAAAGTGGCAGCGGATTTATCGAAAGGTACGAGGTTCCAGCTATATTTGGCACTGCGCGTTGCTGGCTACCATGAATTTTCTCGCACCCGGCCTTCGCTTCCTTTTGTCGCCGACGACATCATGGAAACTTTCGATGACTTCCGAGCGGAAGAGGCTTTCCGGCTATTCGCGGGTATGGCCAATGTGGGGCAGGTAATCTACTTGACCCATCATCAGCACCTCATCGATATTGCACGGCGCATATGTCCGACCGTGATCGTGCATGAACTCGGGCAGCTACAATAATCGCACAATCAATGCTCCAATGCCGTGTCGGCTCATACCCGATTAGGCCATCCGCTATGAACTACTGCAGGCCGGCATAAACTGGGGTATCTCTTTCGTGATGGTGCTTTTGGAGAAGGTTATGGGGCTTGGATTGATAGAACGAGTGGCGGCGGATCTTCCTGGCAGTCCGTTGCCAGAGTGGGGCTGGCGATGAGTCAATCCCGCGAACTCGAACGGGTGAAGGCCCGGATCAAGGCCTTGACGGAAAAAACGGTGCAGAACGGCTGCACCGAGGCTGAGGCCATGTCGGCCGCAGATATGGTCGGG
>JARLJJ010000313.1 GCA_031291275.1 Formivibrio sp. | reverse complement strand
TTATAAACGTGTGGGTGATGTTCTGACGAGTACGATCGTCCTTCCAGGTGAGCCGGCTTTCATTGAAGCGAAGGAGACTTCGAAATACGCCAAACGATTCGACATGATCGCATGCTGCAGTGGAAAGGAGGTGCTGCCGCCCATCATCTATGCACCGAAGGAGAGAGGGAAGGGTATCAATGCTGCCATGCTGCAGGAGTACATTCGCGATCTCCTTGCACAGTCTGCCGGCGCCCTTGATCGTTACCCCCTGCTTCTCGTACTCGATCGTGCTTCGATTCATTCTGAGGAGAAGATGTTACAGGAGTTCCATGATTGGGGCTGTCAGGAGCTGCAGCAGATACTGAAGATGCCGAGTGCAGCAGCGAAGCGTCTCTCGCCTCTCGATAATTCTCTCTTCAATCTATGGCGGGAGCGAGTTCTCACTGGTGGCTCACTCACCGAAGCCAACATCAAGCAGAGGATGAGCGATGCATGGAATACCATCACGGCAGACGACCTTCATCTGCAGTATCGTAATTGTGGCCTCATCTACGGTCAGGATGTCTACTTCGATTGTCCGAATCCTTCTGTGCATGCACATGGCAGCGGAGCAAATTCCTTGTAGCCCCTCACGAGGGCCATTTTCACTCCACACTCTCGCACACACGCAGCAACACTCGACAGCCAATGTCACTAACCTCATACAAGGGCTAACTACTTCTCATGCACACTCATGCTACATGCAAGTTCACCTCTCGATGCGCTGGCTTTCTCGCAAGGGAAAAGACAAGGGTAGAAAAACTTTTGAGCTGCGTAGTAACATTACGGCACAGGGCCACGGATATCATACACATTGGTGTTTTCTAATCGATTTCAATGTTGCTTCGGTGACACTCGTTGTCATTCTTGTGAGATCGAGCACCGACCTTTTTCTGTTTTGTGCGATCTCACACTTTGACATCATCAACTACCAGCACTACAATAAGCAAAAACGATGTTGATACATTAGTGATATCGATTTAAATGCATGGTTGTGCGCGAACTACCATTACCACGCTGATATCGATCGTTTATTGCTGCGCAGTCGTATTCAAATTAAAGACGTCTTTGGACCAAATGCTTTAAAACGACTGTTACAGGGGAATGAATTTGATAAGCGTTTTCGCTCAGGCAGACCTTGTGCATTGTTAACAACTATCGATGATCGCTGTTGCTTTGATGCTCGTGATCGTATTGCTTGCGTTAATATTCGTGTTTTCCTTTTTGATTCTTTTTTGAGACGTCTCTCCGACTCTCTCGCTCGACCGCCCTGGTTGGACCACAGATCAAGTCTTGTGGAATAAAGTGAGGGGGGCCACAGACTCCAGCTGTGGAAACTGTGCCTAGGCCTGTGGGAGTGGCCTTCAATTGCAGTTGAATTGGCAATGTCGTTTGGAATGGCAACGTTTTTTCCTGAATTGAAATTCGTTTCATGCGCAATGTGAACAAGGGTTCAGTCCTTTGCTAAGAATGCATTTCGCTGCGGCTGAGACTGTGAAGGCGCGCGAGCTGCGGCTTCGCCTCGCTCGCGCGATTGTCTCCGGGCCGGGTGGCTGTGACTTTCAAATTGCGAGGCTGCGAAAATTTCGGTTGAATAGTGTTCCATCACTATTCAAAACTAGAAATAATTATTGGTTGTTTGTGACAGGCTCGGGTCTCGATGCCGAACCACTGTCTGTGTCGAACTACATGACTAGGCTAAGCGTGTGTCTCGATAGTTGCGGTGGGAACGAGGCGAACGAAAGAGTGCGCAAGCTGCAGCAGCGCTGAGCCCAGGCGGCG
>JARLJJ010000312.1 GCA_031291275.1 Formivibrio sp. | reverse complement strand
GATGCGGAAGCCACGGTTGACCTGGACATTGCCTGCGTCGTCGACCCAGGACACACGGAACACCACTGCACGTTCCGGCTCGACCATCCGTTGGAGAATGCCCGACTGCACGTAGTGCGGGTTGGCTTCCAGGAATGGCCATAGTCTGCGCAACACCTCTTCGACAGCCTGATGGAATTCAGGCTGGTCGGGGTCGCGTTTTTTCAGGCCTGCGAGGAAGTCTTCGACGGTATTGATCATGGAATGTCTCGGCAAATTATTGTCGTTAGGGATAATTTTGCGCGGACTGTAGCAAATTTGAAATGCACTACGACAGTGCAGCGTGTCGTATTTATGAATTTAAATGCGGCATTTATGTAAGTTGTTGCGCGGGAATCGTCATTTTCGGCACCGAAATGGGCTGTATGCCAGATTTTGTTGCACTGTAAGGGGGATGCCCTTTGGTCAGCTGGTTGTACATCCGGGTCCGTCGGTGATGGTCTGCATAGCCCCCCATCGCCGATACCGTCCCGCTCTGGATATGGTCCAGGTAGCTGAACAGTTTTCGCGGCGAGACCAGGCCGATCCCGTAGCCCAGCGCTGTCATCCGGTCTTGCAGCTCATAACCGGGGTTGCGCTCGTCCATTTGAAAATGCAGGCCGTGTTTTTTCATCAGCCGGACATTCCATAGGGTGCAAAAGCTTTTCAGGTGCTTTTCCATGAACGGTTTCGGCGTTCGTGCGTTGCGGCCCAGGGCCCGCAAGCCACGCCGCGTGTAGTGTTTGCAGAACCGGGAAAGCAGGCGCCAGGCCGATCGAGCCATCCCTCGATTCAACTGCTCCAGGCATCCAACAGCCGCCACCTCGCTCGGCCCCGCGCACTGCTCGATCATCATGGTGAAAACACCCGGATCGTAGACAAAGGTGTCGGTGTGCAGCAGGAACAGATACTCGGTCTCAACCTGTTCCAATTCCAGGTCCAGCGCGCGACCGTGTGCGTGGCTCCCGGCTTCTGGCGTGGTGCCCTTGCGCACGATCAGGTTGATCCAGTTGAGCGTGCGCAGGTATTCGATGCTCGCGTCAGCCGAATCGTTATCAACGACAAACACCGGGACTTTGCTGCCTTGCAACCCCTCGTGCAGCAGGTTCAGGCACGTCTTGGTCAGTTCAAGCGATTTGTAGTTGACGAGGGCGATACTGTAGTTTGCCTTGCTTGAAGTTGGGCGGGTGATCATGGGTCAACCCTCAGTTCGAGCGCTCGACATCGTGAGTCGCGGCGGTCTGGGAGCTGGCGAAGGCCTTGTCCTTTTC
>JARLJJ010000311.1 GCA_031291275.1 Formivibrio sp. | reverse complement strand
TTTTCCGATCCGGGACCGATCGCGCCCGGCCATAGATCGATTACATCGCGTGTTTTCAGCGGCGCAGCGCAGGCAAGTCCTGCCGCCAGCAATCCGCCAATCAAAAAACTGGTCATCGTAGTCTTGCCCATCTTTCATCCCTTTCCGAAATTAATAAATAAACCTGTTATTCATCGTCGCGTGCTGAGGACAAAATATCTATCTGGTCCAACAGTCAGGCCAAGCAACGCTACGCCGACCCAATGTTAACGTCAACAAATGGAGAAAATCAGGGCATCGACTCATTACAGAATGAGTCCAAGGCTCATTTCAAGGAACTGGGGATACAAGTGGAAGGAATGTCGTCGCCGATCGCTCAGCCACCACTTGCTCCGGGCAGGCAAGGTATGAGCCGTGGCGGGAAAAACATTCAGGAAGAAAAGCCGCCCTACGCAATAAAGCCTCAAAATCGTTTATTGCCGGGAAACAGACACAGAGAACGACAACTTGTACTATTACAACGATACACAAGCCCAAAACAGAGAAGATTCACAAACAAAAACCAAGCCGCAAGACAGCGTCACATCGGCGAGGGATTCCAGACCATTTCCTCGACCATGCTCTCGCCCCCGAGGTTGTTGTTTGGCACACTATTTAACCATTCCGCCATGAACAAACCCCAACCAGCCAGCACAATTGCAATAACCATTACCCAGCGAATGGAAACCCGTCCAAACATCCTGCCCTGACAGGCACTGGGGTTATGCGTTCCACCTGAATGATGTCTGCGATTCATGATGGACCTCCCGCAGCCGTTTCTACAACTACAGTATGGTGAGCTTTGGCAATTTTTAAAAATTTATATTATTAATTAGACCGATTGATTTTTCCAATCACCAAACCTTCCCTGTAGGCCAAAGTAGTCCCAAACCAGCAGCGTGCCTGCACGGCTATTCCAGTCATAGTGCTTCTACCCATAACCGCCCCCCCCCCCCAAACATACCCATTTCCCGAAATACTGCACCGCCAACCCTCCTTCGAAAAAAATGAAAAGATAATCGGCGGCCCTGCTGGCCCGAAAATTGCTCCAAAATCACAGCGGGATACTATTTCGTCCTATAAACAGGAGGAGACATGAGCCACAGGAAGCCGTCTGTCGCCATGAACCAGCGGAATCACATCGGCAATTGGCAGCGGTTCATTCCATAGGTATGATCGCCCACCTTACAACCCTTGGTTTCAGGCTGCGGTTTATGCATTCCTGGATAGGTATTGAGCGGAAAAAGCTGAGTGTTTGAGATTTGGTTGTTGATTCTTTTCCGGGTACTGACGCTAGCGCCCTACGCCTGCCATTATCTGAAGCCCGATCATCAGGATGTGCCGGCAGTACCGCTGTCGCATAACGAACAGCGCATTTCGGCGCGTCTGCAACAAAACCCGGATCTAGCCAGGCTAAAATTCCGCTTAACCTGGACCGACCAGCAGGCATTCGCAGCCGAACTCGTGGCGGCCACCCGGCTGCTGACCGCAACGGCACCACCCACCCATGATCCGCCAGCCGCACTCGCCGGCTCGCCTCCCCTTCCCGTTTCAATCCAAACGGCTCAGGCAACCAACCCTGCCAAAGCATGGCTGTTCCCGCACGTCTGGACCGGTAGCCACGCCTATTCGGCGCAAGCCCCTCCCGCACTCGCCTGAGCATCGCCAAATCCACCGCTTTGCCCGTGTAGTCATGCGTGACGAGTACCTTGCTGCGTCCACCCATGCACTAGAGCAGGCCTGCACGCATGTCCTAGTCATGGTGCATCTGTGGATTGGCTGCTTTCTACGAGTTGAAGTGATAAATATCCCAACCACCGCATAGATCGGCAATCGGAGATTAGCCATCGCGGCCAGCGCACCGTATTGCGGGCGTTAGCGAGTGCATTTGTGGCGGGGCCTACAGATATGAATAAATATCATGGGTTGGCTGTATACAGCCCATGCGAGGAAAGAATCGTGAAAATTAAAGGAATGCGTTGGTGGATGGTGGCAATTGTCACCTTCGGGCTGATTGTCAATTATCTCGCCCGCAACACCTTATCGGTGGCCGCACCCACATTGATGGCCGAAATGCATATGACCACCCAGCAGTACTCCTATGTCGTGGTGGCATGGCAGATCTGTTATGCCTTGGTTCAGCCCGTAGCTGGCTTCATCCTAGACGCAGTCGGCACCAAAATTGGCTTTGCTATTTTTGCCGCTTGCTGGTCGCTTGCCTGTGCTGCTGCGGCATTCGCAACCGGGTGGCAAGGGTTGGCATTCTTTCGCGGACTTCTTGGCATGACAGAAGCAGCCGGAATACCGGCTGGGGTCAAAGCCACTACAGAATGGTTTCCGGCGAAGGAGCGCTCAGTTGCCATTGGCTGGTTCAATATCGGATCGTCAGTAGGTGCGGTACTTGCACCACCGCTGGTAGTGTGGGCTATTTTGCATGGCAGCTGGAAGCTAGGGTTTGTGATCGTGGGCGGAATGGGCTTGGTATGGACCGCGATATGGCTCGTATTTTATAAACATCCAAAAGATCAAAAAGCACTGTCTGATCTAGAGCGCGATTACATTCTTGCCGGTCAAGAAGCGCAATTCAAGGACGAGAGCGCTCCAAAATCAAACTGGAAAACCATTGTTGCCTCGCGCAATTTCTGGGCCATTGCCATTCCACGTTTCTTGTCAGAACCCGCCTGGCAAACCTTCAACGCCTGGATTCCGCTTTACATGATGACCGAACGGCACATGAACCTGAAAGAAATCGCCATGTTCGCCTGGATGCCTTTCTTGGCTGCTGACATCGGTTGCGTGTTGGGCGGCTATCTCAGCCCGTTTTTCCATAAATATGCCAAAGTGTCGTTGTTTAAGTCACGCAAGATGGTCATGGTATTTGGCTGCTCATGCATGATTGGACCCGCATGTATTGGCTTGGTCGCAAGCCCTTACGCTGCGATTGCCCTGCTGTGCGTTGGTGGTTTTGCCCATCAAACTTTGTCGGGTGCGCTGTATTCCATCACCTCGGACGTCTTTGGCAAACATGAAGTAGCTACAGCAACAGGTTTGGGTGGTATGTCCGGCTATCTGGGCGCGACGCTCTTCACATTGCTGTTCGGTGTTTTGGTAACAATGGTTGGCTATAGCCCCTTGTTCCTGTTGCTGGCGCTATTCGATATCGTCGCCGCCATTGTAGTTTGTGTCATGGCACGAGCTCGTGAAGATGGACCTGTTGTGGCGCAACCGTTTAAATCCAGCCCACTAAATAACCCTTCAGCTGGTATGGATGCAGGTGAACTTCTGACGCCAAGTGAGTCGCGGGCATAACCTTGAGCGCACTTTTTCTTGCAGCATCGCACTTTTGATCCTATTTGCGATCTACAAGTCAAAGTAGCCAGGAAACACGCAGTTTCGATGAAAAGAGGACTGTGAGGATAACCAAGAACCTCCTCCATCTCCTGGGCAGCCAGGGAGGGGTAGCCCGGTAGAGATGTTTGCGCCACTGGAAACAGTGGCGTTTTTTTATCTAATAAAGCGAGGTGTATCTCGTCACATTAACCGGGAACCTACATCCGCCAGATCAAATATTGGAAAACATGCCAGTGGTTGATCAAAGCAAAGGACATTCCGTACAGCCTGGATTCCCACAGTATTCCCCGTACGGAATGGCTCATGTCAAAGTACATTCTCTTAAATTAGAAAAATACGAACCATGCCACCAACCCTAGCCCGGCAACAACCACAGAGCAGAACAACACTATGGGCAAGCGAAGCGGATTGATGCGTGATGCCACACCCGTACTCATCAAGATCAGCCCCAGGATAATAAAGAACGCAATATCAAATACGGCATGACTTATCCAGTGGTGTCCCAACAAAGAAGCCATGAATTGATTGAGGGGATCATATGCATCTTTAACCCAGGCAAGCACCGTATTAAATATTACGGTTGCGGCAGCCGACAATGCAAACGCGGCACTGCTGCG
Source organism: Formivibrio sp. (assembly GCA_031291275.1). Classification (GTDB taxonomy): domain Bacteria; phylum Pseudomonadota; class Gammaproteobacteria; order Burkholderiales; family Chitinibacteraceae; genus Formivibrio. The sequence continues at coordinate 26,593 of JARLJJ010000311.1, read as the reverse complement.
ATTAAGACGCTGCGTATCATTGTTCATTATTCAGCTCCTTTTACACCAGTATGAACAAAAGCCACTTTCACGCCATAATTAATTACTGCACCCGCACCTTCGATTGCCAGTCCACTTAAAGCAATCAGCAAGGTAACAACCAATACCATATTTCGTGCAGCCTTATTTCCTTTCAGGTTATCCCATGCAGCAAATGGCAAATATAGCGCCAAGATCAAAGGAATAAAGAATAAATGCTCTTTTGTTTCCATCACCAAATTATGCGCAAATGGCCATGGTCCTTTTAGGATAATTGCTTTTTCTGGGGCATAGAAATTGACATACCAATACCCGCCCAATATCCCTGCCATCGCAATACACCCAGTTACAATCAATGCAGCGGTTTTAGTTCGCGCAACATTGACATCACTGGCATTAAGCGTTTCAACAAAAACCCATACCGATGCAATAATTCCCAGAACACCAAACGTAGGATGGGCAAAAAGCAAAATATCGCTATTCATAACCGCCTCCACTCAAGGTACAAAGATTCTATAACATCAAAAAAGCCAGTCGAAGAAAGCACATTCAAGACGAATAACTGTTCGTCTTCAAACTATTCCTCATCTCGCTCATGTCTGGTTTTTGAAATATTGTCGATTAATTTCAACAGGGGAATACTATTTCCCCATAAGCAGACTGATCTATTCTTAGGCGATGACATTGCAATTATCAAGTTAATACAGGAAATCCATTCCTATGACGGCAAGAAAATAGCTGCCGCAATGATCTCTTTGCCAAAGCTGGCCCAAAAATTGCAAACACATACCGACGCACGGCAATTGCACAGATTGCGGTGCAGTTTCTTTACCACTATATGCAAACGGGTGATCTATGATTTTTGATACTTTTGAACAAGGCGGGCTGCTGTTGAATACCAACTTCAAGGAAGCCACGAGCAAGCCTGGCTATTTTGCTTATCGAGGTGATCTTGTGTTGGAGGAAGGCGAAGTCGGTGATGCAGCCGGGCGCCGGAAGCCACCAGTGTCGGCAATACGACAAGTAGTGGCACTGGCCAATGGCGAAAAATTGACATTCCTCGCCGGCTCATTGGATGAACTTACCGAACTTCCCATGCTGCTCGAAAAATATGCGGCCTATATCACGACTGAAACTCGGTTACTGATGTTCGTGGTCAACGCTGCCAAGAACCTAAAAACTCATATTTCAGGCATTCAGATCGAAATTATTGCATTACCAGAAGGCATGGTCTGGACTGAGCTTACCGACATCCTCGGACTGGACAAGAGTGATTTCAAAGGACAGAGCAGTACTGAGAAAGTGATGACTGTCTATTCAGCGATTCTGGATCATCACAGCAAGGCACCGGAATTAGCCTGGGATGAGGCGCAATGCCTGATTACCAACGCAAGGCGGCAAATCCACGGCGCAATCTGATTTTCCAGCTCGTCACAAACACAGCGGGGGTATTTGTTGCCCCAGCTGTGTGATCATTTATTTGATTTATGGGTATTGTGCGAAACGAAGCATGACGAAAACGCCAACACAGATCGACCCCCACTGCGAAGACTTAGCTAAAAACCGTCGTCATTTCCGAGCGGTGCTCTTCGATCTCCTCCAGCAACGCACTGTAAGATTCTCCCGGAAGAAAGCGTTCAATCTCTTCGCGATCCGAATCATCATGCGTCCATTCAAATATCCCGCCAGCGAGCAGGTTGCCCAGATAGACCACATCAGCCATGGTTTTCGGCACTGCTGGCGCGGGACGTGGCACATCATGATCGCGGACTGCCTCAATGATTTCGTCAGGCATCCCCAATGACGCGAGGACACTCACACCGATACTGTCATGCCATTGGGCAATCAGGAATTTCACGGTATCCGGGCGGGCACGCAACTCACTGTATTGCGTTGCACGGTAGAGCATGTAGAAGGCTCCCATGTCATGCACTAACCCTGCCAGCATGGCCTCATCTGGATTGAAGCGGGTCATCCGCTTGGCCAAGACATAAGTTGCGCTGGCAGTATGCAGTGTATGCTGCCAGAGTCCTTGCGCAATTGAATCGAAACCGACCAGATCACGGGATCTCAACATCTGGTTCATCGTGATTGCCATGGCGGTACTGCGTACAATTTCCAGCCCGAGACGATTGATGGCGCCCTTTAGATCCTTAACCTCTATACCATTCTGGTTGTAGGCCACTGAGTTCGCGAGGCTCAATAGCTTGGCGCCAATCATGGGCTCCATGCTGATCTGGGTAATGATGCGATCAAGCGGTTGATCAACATCACGCAGCGCCTTGCGGATACGGGTTGCAGCATCAAAGCAGGTTGGAAAAATCACTTCACCAGAAAGTTCTTTGGCAATATCCTCCAGCATCTGAAAGCGCTGCGCATTGAGCGCGCTCCCGGTCAAATCCGGCTGTTCCGTTGTTGACATCCTGCCCTCCTGAAATCTGTGTAGCTACTCATACATAACAGGCAATCGTTCCATGCCATTAACCCAGTAACAATGGTTGTATTGTAGTCAAGCCAGGTTCAACAATGTCCGAGATTCGCAATAACTTTTTGATTCCCTCTGCAATACAGCAAAAAAAACCACCCGTCGGGGTGGCTTTTTGTACTTGATCAAAAACGACGGCGTGGCGGCGGCGGGTTGCCGCTGCCCCGGTTTTCAATATGGCGGAACGTAATGCGTCCCTTGGTCAGATCGTAGGGAGTGAGTTCCAGCGTAACTTTGTCGCCAGCCAGGATACGAATATGATGTTTGCGCATTTTGCCAGCGGTGTAGGCGATCAGCTCGTGACCATTTTCCAGCTTCACGCGAAAACGGGAATCCGGCAACACGTCAGTCACTGAACCATTCATCTCAATCAGGTCTTCTTTAGCCATTTCAGCATTCCTTTGAATAAAGCAGAAAAGCCCGGCAAGGCCGGGCTCTAGTCAGGCAAATATTGCGCAGCTTATTCAGCCGGGCAGATATTGGAAGCCTGTTTGCCTTTTGGGCCAGTAGTGATTTCAAAACTCACACGCTGATTTTCAGCGAGTGTTTTGAAACCCTGGTTTTGAATAGCGGAAAAGTGAGCGAAAAGATCATCGCCACCACCATCCGGAGTAATGAAGCCGAAGCCTTTAGAATCGTTGAACCACTTTACGGTACCTGTTGTCATGTCTTGAGTTCCTTGAAAAAAGAATAAAAAAGGGACTGACTGCCCATTGGGGCGAACATCAAGACGGCGGGAATGACAAACTGAAGTACCGGAAGAAAAGAGATGGTACAAAGCCGGGCAAAAACAACACTACTTGAAAATCGCTGACTGCACTTTGGACCACCCTGCACCATTTAGCAACCTTTATTTTACCGATCTGCAAGAATGACAAAGCCATTCCGCACTGGCAACTGGCCTGGCGTCCTGTAAACAGGCAGAATAGCCGCTCGAAAATCCATCATTGTCAGTATGAAGAAACCCTTCATTCACTCGTCTGATCTGGACCGCCCGGGTACCTGGCTAAAGTACAGCGCAGGCATGTGCGAGCAATGTATGAGTGCCTGCTGCACCATGCCGGTGGAAGTGAAACTGCCCGATCTGGTGCGGATGGGCGAGGTAGACGAATTCGAAGCGGGAGAACCGGCCAAGCAGATCGCCAAACGCTTGATGAAAGCCGGCATCATTGAGCATTTTAATTTCAAGAACAGCATCTTCACGCTGGCAAGGCGCGCCAATCACGATTGCCGTTATCTGGATACGCAAACCCGCCGCTGCACGATCTACGAAAAACGCCCCAATACTTGCCGCAACCACCCGCAGATCGGCCCTCGACCGGGATATTGCGCTTTCCGTACAAAACCGTGATCAACCTTTCACGCGCAGTGGCGTGCCTCTGTTCCATCGGGGCGTTAATTCGTTAGCAACAGAAGGCCAAATCGACCGTGGGTGGCTCCCTTATTTTTTTAACAATGCCTCGTAGCCTGATGTCACATCGAAAAGCTCTTCGTCAATACTGCTTTGTCGCAAACGATGGAATTTTCCATGCAGCGTTTCCAATAATTCCTCGATATTCTTTTCGGCGCGATCCATTGCAGCCAAACGACTGGCATTCTCGCTGGCTAGGGATTCTGCACATGCCCGAAAAAGCGAAATAAATAGATATTCACGGATCAATGCACGCAATGTGGTAGTACCCGTACAAAGAATCTCGGGCAAATTCCCCGTCGGCCAAGCAACATCAGCCAAGCCCTGCTGCCATTGCGCATCCAGTGGCAACAAGCGCTGACTGACGGGCTCATAGCCTGAACCTGACTGCGGTTTATTTTGAAAAACATAGAACTGTGCAGAGTCATCGCTGGCCCAGTGCGTTTCACTCTCGATCTGAATCTGTCCGACCAATGAAGTAATAGCGTTAACTGAATTGGGCACGGGGAAAAGTCCCATCATGGACAAACCCGCATCGGCCAAGCGCGCATGAACACGCTCACCGACAGCCCAAACCTGCGGTTTACAGGCAAGGTTCGCGAGGTTCTTGATGGCAAAGTCAGCAATCAGGTCATTGAACTGCCCGACCAAGCCCTGATCGGAACCAAATACGACAGCACCGACCACCCCTTCTGTCGATTTTTTCTTGTGATCAACCCTCGCCCCCAGAGGCGGGCTTGCCCGAAAGCAAGCGCCCAAACCCAACTCCACAGCCCGATAGTAATCGTCCAGCGCTCGCACCGATTTTTCATATTGTCCGATGCTGGAAGCCGCCAGTGCTTTCATCGTACGCACCACCGACTGCAGATCTCCAGCGCTGGAGATTTTTCGACTCAAGCTCGCCGTGGTCTCACTCATTATTCCTCCGGGAGGGTCGGCTCAGGAAGTCCGTCACAGCGCGTTTTTTGATCACGCAACCGGCCGAGAGTGCCATCAATCATCCGGGCTAACTTTTCCGCGGCGCCACTTGCAGATTTGTGCAAGGTATCCCCATGGTGCGTCACTGCGATGGGCGGATAACCTTCCAGGCGGGCCTCCATCACACAACACTTATCTCCTTGCCCACGCTTGTGTCCATTTTCGTCGCTCAGGTGGACCTCTATCCGCGTGATGTGCGTGCTAAGCCGGTTCAGGGTGTGTGTGACCACATTGCGAACGTGATCAGCCAACGCCTCGTGACCGTCAATGTTATGGTCGGTATTGATTTTAATCTGCATAGTGCCCTCTCAATATCATTACGATGATCCATTGCGAAAAGTTCCGGTATCGCAGCAGTGCCAGCTTCTGTTCACTCGCCAAAGAGCCGCATGGGTGAAGTCTTTATGGCTTCTTTTTGGGTACTGGTTTGGATTGGGACCCAAGGCCGGGCTGAGGGCTTGGCAAAAAAGTTTCCAGCGCGTGGCGTGCAATGTCGAGAATCACTTTGCGATCATCCTCGCTCAAGGTGTCGGCCGTATCGAATCGCGCACTTACCTTGGCAGGAATACCGGTCGCAGCATCACGCACAGCGCGCTCGGCAGCGGTCATTCGGTCTAGCGGCACCAAATCGAAAAGATTCGCCGTCAAGGCCAGCAAAATGGTCAACTGTTCGGGAACGGAAACCGGGTCGGATTCGGGTTGTTTGAGACAAGCGCGAATTCGTCGCCCATGTTCGATAATTTTGCGCGTTGCATCATCCAGGCGCGCGCCGAAGCGGGCAAAGGTTTCAAGCTCCTCGAACTGCGCGTAGGCCAGTTTCAGGTCACCGGCCACCGCGCGATAAGCCGCCCGCTGAGCCTTGCCGCCAACGCGGGATACGGATTTTCCGACATCGACGGCCGGCAAAACACCCAATTCAAACAGCGAAGGCGAAAGATAGATTTGCCCGTCTGTGATGGAAATCAGGTTGGTTGGGATATAGGCGGAAATATTCTGCGCCTCGGTCTCGATGATAGGCAAAGCAGTGAGCGAACCGCCACCAAGATCCTTGCGCATATGCGTCGCACGCTCCAGCAAGCGCGAATGAATATAGAAAATATCGCCAGGAAAAGCCTCTCGACCAGGAGGACGGCGCAACAAGAGAGAAAGCTCGCGATAGGCGCGGGCATGCTGCGTGAGGTCGTCGTAAACAATCAATACGTCGCGCCCCGCTTCCATAAAGTATTCCGCAATGCTGGTCGCGGCATAGGGCGCAATATAGGCAAGGCCTGGCGGATCATTTCCCTCGGTGACCACCACGACGGTGTAATCCATCGCACCTTTTTCTCGCAGAGTGGCTACCGCCTTCGCGACAGCAGAGGCACGCTGACCAATCGCACAATAGACACACACCACCTCCTGGCCGCGCTGATTCAGGATAGTATCGATCGCGATGGTGGTTTTTCCCGTTTGCCGATCACCCAGGATCAACTCGCGTTGCCCGCGCCCGATAGGAATAAGCGCATCGATCGCTTTAAGCCCGGTCTGTAGCGGGACGGTCACCGGGGCGCGATCCATGATGTGCGCAGCTGGCTGCTCGATGGGCCTTCTTTTGTCGGCGCGTACACTTCCCGCGTTATCCAGTGGCCGCCCCAGCGGATCGATCACGCGTCCCAGCAACCCATCGCCCACGACCACATCCATGACTCGGCCTGTGCGCTCGACTTGATCGCCGGCATGCAAATGCCAGTAATCGCCGAGCAATACGACACCAATCTCATCCTCATCCACATTGAATGCAATACCGAAAACATCCCCAGGAAACGCCAGCAGCTCTTCAAAACCGGCGCCAGGCAAGCCAGAAACATGGGCAATACCTGTCGATATACTGGCAATCACACCAATTTCGCGCGGCGCCAATTGCGGCGCGAAGGCGTCACGCGCCTGAGCGATGCCGGTAAACGCCCGATCAAAGACAGGCTGCAGTGTATTGGCTGACTCGCTCATTGATCCCTCTTGGGCGCGACTGGTTTTGCTCTTGGTTTTGGCTTGGGCCGGGGTTTGGTTTCGGCTTTGGTTTCGGCTTTGGTTTCGGCTTTGGTTTCGGCTTTGGTTTCGGCTTTGGTTTCGGCCTTGGTCCCAGCGGTGAGCTTAGCCTCCGACTTGGATTGCTCGTTCAGTAGCTCGTTGACTGCTTTTTCCAGCTCGGCAAGGTAGTCCGCAATACTCCAGGCCACCTTCTGTCCATTCGCAACAAATTCAATTCCGCTGATCAACTCTGGTGCGGTCTCAAACCGGACAGGAATATCTGCCGAGAACGTTTCGTTGAGCGCGTTTTGAATTGCGGCCTGCTCCGAATCCGGCAAATCAAAGGCACTTCGCACGAGAGCAGGCGCAGAAACGCCATGCAGGGCGTCGGCCAGCGTTTGTTTTTCCTGCTCACCCAACGCACGCAAACGGCGAGTAAATACGGCCCCCATGCACGCTTCCAGATTCGTCGAAGCCATATCTGCCAAAGCCTTTCTGGCGATGGAAAACACTTCCTGCTGAGTTCGGCGCGTAATGGATTTATTCAGGCTCAGCACATCCTGACGTAGCGATTCCTGACGTTTGGCACTCAATGCATCGGCCACCTGCCGCGCTTCATCGAGCAATCGTTGACGCTCGGCATTGGCTTCTTCCGTGATCTGGCGCATGCGTGCGGTACGCTGCTGGTCGAACTCTTCATTCTTGCGCTGGAATTCATCGCGTTCTTTTTGCGCTTGCGCTTTTTTTGCATCGGCATCTGCAAGTTCAGCAGCAATCCGCTTCTCGCGCGCGTCGATCGCTTGAAGGATCGGCCGATAAAGAAAGCGCTTCATCAACCACACCAGGATGAGGAAGTTGAGTACCTGTGCGCCAACCGTGAACCAATCGATCAACATGGTTTACTTTCCTGCGGCTTGGGCGATGACGTGATTCCAGAACGGGTTGGCAAAAATAAGAATCATCGAAACCACAAAACAATAAATGGCCGTTGATTCGATCATCGCCAGACCCACAAACAAGGTTCTGGTAATCGTCGCGGAGGCATCAGGTTGCTGCGCCAGCGAGGTCAGCGCGGTCGCAACCGCCCGCCCTTCTGCCAGTGCCGGCCCCATCGTGCCAAATCCGGTGGTGATGCCCGCGATAACAATTGATGCCACTGCGATAATAGTCATGCTATCCATGGGATATCCTTTGTGTGGGTGGTGGTCTCATGCTTGCAACTCTGGATTTCTCGTGCGCGTGGCGGCGGCAATGTAAACCGCAGCGAGAATGGTAAAAATATAGGCTTGGACCATCCCGGTCAGAAGCCCGAGAGCGACCATGACCAGCGGGAAAAGAAAGGGCGTGATCGTGAGCAAAATGCCAATAATCATCGCCCCGCTCATCATGTTGCCGAACAGGCGGACTGCCAGCGCCAGCGTGCGCGAAAGCTCGCTGATGATATTGAACGGCAGCATGATGACCGTTGGTTCGAAATAGGACTTGAGATAACCGCGCACACCCTGATCCTCGATGCCAAACATCGGCACAGCGACGAAGACACAGAGCGCAAGCGCTACCGTAGTCGAAAGCGAACCCGTGGGCGGTTCATAGCCCGGGATGACGGTACACAGACTGGCCGAGGCGACGAACAGAAAAAGCGTTCCCAAAAAGCCGAGGTATTTCTCGGGATGGCGCAAGCCGATTTCCTCGATCTGTTTCTGGATTGCGCTGACCACAATTTCCAGCAAGTTCTGCCAGCGCGAACGCGTCAAGTCCGTTGAGAGTCTGCGAGTGATCAGTTTTGAACCGACCACCAGGATAAACATCAGCCCCCAGGTGAACACAATGGTCGCGTTGAGCTTGAAAAAACCGTTCTGCCAAAAAATCATTTGATCAGGACTAAGGCGCATGGCTGACCTCGTGAACCGGGGAATCGACAGGCTCTTTTCGCTGCGAACGGCTTAATACCGTGACCAGCAGCCGTGCCATGATGAATCCAAGCAAACACAGCAGCAGCCGCTGCCAATGCCCGCCGGCGACAAAATAAAATCCGGCCAGCGTAATACTCATGCGCAGCAGCGAGCTAAGGAAGAACCATGCTGCCGCGTGTCTGGACCTTATACTTTGGCGAACCGTCCACCATAGCCCGCCAAAGAAAATTACGCCGAGCGCACATCCCACGCTCCACGCCAGTGCCCATGTCAGCACGTCATTCATTGTCATCCTCCTGATCCTCTTGCATCGCCTTGTCTTCCTTGTCCACCCAATGCCACGCATTAAAACAACCCAGCACAAGCCCTGCCATCAACAACGCCAGCGTCCACGAATGCGCGCTCGGATAATGCTTGTCCAGCCAGATGCCCAATGCCGCACCAAGCAATGTTGGAACGACCACCGACCAGCCAATCAAACCCATCATGCCCAAGCCAAACCAGATACCCGCAGTGGTATTACGCTGTGCCTTGAGCTTGCGTGCCGCCTTCACACCTACCTGCCCGGCAAAGGTGGATTCGCTTTTCGAGGCTGGCTTGCCTGGCTCATCACTCATGCTGAAAACTCGCAAACCGGTGCAGAAAACTCGTTTCCAGTTTGGCCTGTACCGTCCGTACACTTTGCTCGCTCTCGTCCAGGGTCAGAAATTCCTGCTCCACGGAACTGCGTAATTGCCCCAGATCCGCCCCGCTCAGCGCCCGGCGGACGGAAACGAGCACCTCCATTCCCGACTTGACCAACACACCTTCATCCACCGCCACAAAAACCTCTCCATCCTCTTGCGTTTCATAGGTCAAAATCCCCGGGGTCAACGCCGCCACACAATCCAGCCGATGAGGCAAAAGCCCAAACGATCCTTCGCGCGTTTCCAGCACCATGCGGGATACATTCGTTTTTTGGGCAAAAACCTGGAACGGCAGAAGTATCTTAAGATTCATCAGTATCGTCGGCATGTTCGACCTCCGGCGCAGTTTGCTTACCGGGTTTTTCCTGTGGCTTGACCGCTGGCTCGGCTGCGGGAGAACTCGCTTTTGCCTTGGCTTCGTCAATGGTCCCGATCATGTAGAGCGCGCTTTCCGGGTAATCTTTGAACTCATCGTGCAGGATGCGCTCGCAGCCATTCAGTGCATCGTCCAGGCTGACAAGCTTTCCCTTGAGGCCGGTAAATTGCTCCGTGGTAAAAAAAGGCTGGGTAAGAAAACGTTCCAGCCTGCGCGCACGCGCAACCACGTTGCGATCCTCCGGCGAAAGCTGTTCCAGCCCGAGCATGGCAATGATGTCTTTGAGTTCTGCGTATTGCGCGAGCGTGCGCCGGATTTCCTGCGCCAAAAGGTAATGGCGTTCGCCCACGATGCCTGGTGTAGCCATCTTGGAGCTCGATTGCAGGGGGTCGATCGCCGGGAAAAGGCCTTCACTGGCGCGTTTGCGCGACAGCACTATCGATGCGGAGAGGTGCGAGAACGTATGCACCGCAGCAGGATCGGTAAAATCATCCGCCGGTACATATACCGCCTGAATCGAGGTGATCGCGCCGGTATCGGTATTGGCGATACGCTCTTCCAGCCCGGACAGTTCCGTCCCCATCGTAGGCTGATAACCCAGGCGCGAAGGCATCTGCCCCAGCAAACCGGAGACTTCAGAGCCGGCCTGTATAAACCGGAAAATATTGTCGATGAGCAACAGGACATCCCGGTGTTCATCGTCGCGGAAATACTCAGCCATGGTCAGTGCGGCATGGCCAACGCGGAAGCGGCTGCCCGGCGGCTCGTTCATCTGGCCGAACACCATCACCATATTCGGCAATACGCCAGCTTCCTTCATGTCCCGGTAAAGCTCTTCGCCTTCGCGGCAACGTTCACCAATGCCGCAAAACAGGCTGACGCCGTTGTGATGCCCGATCATGTTGTGAATCATTTCGGTCAGCAGCACTGTCTTGCCGACACCGGCCCCCCCGAAAAGTCCTGCCTTGCCGCCTCGTTCCAGCGGCATAAGCACATCAATCGCCTTGATGCCGGTTTCAAATATTTCGGATTGCGTTGACCGACGCGACAAAGCTGGCGGGGCACGATGCACAGAGCGCCATTGAACATCACGTAAGGCGGGTTCACGGTCGATCGTGTTACCGAACACATCGAACATCCGTGAAAGAATGTTTTTCCCGACAGGCACCTTCAACGGGCCACCGCTATCTTCCACCGGGGTACCGCGAGCCAAGCCTTGAGTGGGAGTCAGTGCAATGCCACGTACGTGAGAAGCATCGAGTTGCGCCAATACTTCAATCGCAATTTCCCGTTCCTTGGCATACAGCAGCGAATAAATCGGCGGTAAATGGCTATCGAACCGGATATCGACCACGCTGCCGCGCACCGAAGTGATTACACCAAGATTCGGGGAATTGAGGTCGAGCTCACCCTTGGGCATATTTATTTCTCGGTCTTAATACGCGATTGTGAGGGAACAAGCATTCGGGCCGATCACGCCAGCGCCAATGTCATACTCGAATGGCAAGATCCACGGGCAGTGATGCCATGTTGTTCGCTCGCGGATGAATCCATTGACCTCAAGATACAAGTCGCCGCTCTCTCGGTCTGTGCGCTGAAGAACATAACAGCACTAAAGTCGCCGAGATGTCGCCACCACACCGCCGGAATCAGCCACAGTAAAGCAGCCATTTGGACAGGATGTTGATCGCTTGCACTTCTCCGTCCCACTAAGGAAAAGATAGACCATGGACATCAAACTCGCGACAAGCTGCGTCATCCTTGCCCCAGAATTCCATGATTTTTCAGACAGAATCCTTTTGGATTATGTGTGCCACCGTACCGACGCAATGCATTTTCATGGTTATGCTGATCTTGATATTCCGATATCGCGATCAGATCATGCCGGTCGGGCTCAGCTGCATCGCACAGGACACAACCAGGCCCGACAGTTATCGATTCAGGAGGCAATCATGTCGTTATTAGCATGGGTTATTCTTGGGCTTATCGCAGGTTTCATCGCCAGCAAGATCGTCAGCGGGACAGGCCAAGGGGCGTTGATGGATATCGTGATTGGCATCGTCGGTTCCATTCTTGGCGGATGGCTTTTCAATACTTTCGGGATGGCGGGTGTGACGGGATTCAACCTTTACAGTCTGTTCGTTGCCATTGTCGGTGCGGGTTTATTGCTGGTGATTTACCACGCAATCGCTCGCAACTAAGTCAAGGCGGATATCCACTGAGTTTCTGGCTCATGCCACGCCACTCTGGATCAAGCGCCTGAAAATCGTCCTCGGAGCTTCACTCACCTCCTGGATCAATCACCGAGCCAGCAGTAAAAGTGCGGCGCTCGCTTTTTATACCTTGTTTTCCATGACGCCTATCCTGTTGCTGGTTATTGCAATCGCTGGCAACATTTTCGGCATCTCGGCTGCAAAAGGTGAAATCGTTGCCCAGGTACAAGGACTGGTCGGGCCCAACGGCGCGCAGGCGATCCAGGCATTGTTGGCTGCAGCGCAAAATCCCGCCTCTGGACTATTGGCGACACTCGTTGCAAGTGTTTTGCTGCTTGTGGGAGCGACAAGTGTCTTTGTTGAGCTAAAAGGCAGCCTGGATGAACTCTGGGGCATCAACAAGCCGCGGCAATCGGCTTTCACTGCGACTTTCCTGAAAACCCGTCTGCTGTCATTCGGGATGGTATTGGTACTGGCTTTCCTGCTGTTGGTCTCGCTTGTCGTTAGCGCAGCACTTGGCATGCTTGTTCGTTATGCGGGCAATACACTGGGCAGTTCGACGACGGTGCTCAGCACGACATCGTCTCTTGTTTCATTTGGCGTCACCGCCTGTATGTTTGCCGTGATCTACAAAGCGCTGCCGGAAGTATCGCTATCGTGGCAGGACGTCTGGATCGGTTCGGCCTTTACGGCGGGGCTGTTCAGTTTGGGGAAGTACTTGATTGGTTTGTATCTAGGCAATAGTGGTGTGGCATCCAGCTTTGGTGCTGCGGGATCACTGATCGCGTTGCTGCTTTGGGTGTATTACTCGGCACAGATATTTTTCCTGGGTGCAGAGTTCACGCGGCAGTACACCTTATGCTTCGGCAGCATGATGCCCGCCGCCATAGAACATGCCGGCGGTAGCACAACATACTCTTCGCTGAAAGAAACATAGCAAGCGGCAAACCTGCTAGCCATCTTGCTTGATCGCTTTGGATTCTTGATCTGATATCCGGCCACAGAACCACATTCGTCCTGTTGGATAGATGGTGCGCCCAGCCGGAATCGAACCGGCACAACCGAAGTCGAGGGATTTTCTTACCACTTCGGCTTTCGCCGCCATCGATTCAGCACGTTGCTGCATCGATGTTCGTGGTCTGGACTTTGTCTTGACCCTAGCTATAAGCCTTAGGTCGGCGCCGTCAAGTCTCTGCACGTTCCCCGCCAGAACAGGAGTGATTTGATCAATCAATCCTTTGGGGCTTCGCTCAGCGTTGCCTCGCCGTTATACGGCAGGGGGTTCACTGAGTTTGACGCCATTCACACAGGCACTTTCGCAACCTGGTGCTCAAATTATATAAGTCCCTTGCGTCTACCAATTCCGCCATGGGCGCTCCACGCGGCCGGCATTGTCTCACGACCAATAAGCTCTTGTCAGCCTCTGTTGTGCCCGGAAATTTCCGAGCCGGCATTTTTTGACAAATGGCGCAGCCAGAGTAGCGATGACAACGACACCAGCGCGACTACGAGGAAGGCTGGCGGAAAATCGCTGGCGGCAATCTGCGCATGGTGCTGCAAGGTATTGGCGCTTTGCAGCGCAAAAGCCCCGATCGTGATCCCCATCCCTGCCGCCAGTTGTTGCACCACGCTGGCCATGCTCGTGGCCTGACTCATACGAGGCCGGTCGATATCGGCGTAGGCCAGTGCATTCAGACTGGTGAATTGCAGCGAGCGCAGGCAGCCGCCGATCAACAGAATGGCGATGATCAGCATGTGCGGCGTCGTGGCCGTAAACAGACCAATGATGCCCAAAGAAGTTGAAACAAGAATGGCATTCGCCAGTAGCACTTTTCTGAAGCCGAAGCGGCGCAGGATGGCGGCCGCAATGGTCTTCATGAAAAGTGCGCCCGCGGCCGATGCGCAGGTTAGCAAACCCGATTCAAACGAGTTCAGTCCAAAGCCAAGCTGCAACATCAAAGGTAAAAGAAATGGAATTGCGCCAATACCGATCCGAAAGAAAAATCCGCCCGTCACCCCGGCATGAAAGGACGGGATCCGGAACAGCTCAAGATTAAGAAGCGGATGGGGATTGCGCCGCGCCTGAACAATATAAGCGGCCAGCAAGACCGCACCGGTCACAATGCAGAACAGGGAAATGTTGGCAGCGATCAGATGCCGTCCCAGCGTAGCCAAACCCATCATCAACAACGAAAGGCTCAATGCCGACAGGATGAAACCGGACACATCCAGTGGCGGCGAACTGGCTTCGCGCAGATTTTCGATATGCCTGCCGGCCATCACGATACCGACAATGCTGATCGGAATATTGATGAAGAAAATCCAGCGCCAATGGAAAAACGTGGTGATGAATCCCCCCAACGGCGGACCGATCACCGGACCGATGAGTGCGGGAATAGTCAGGTAGCTGAGCGAGCGCACCATCTCGGCCTTGGTCGTGGTGCGCAGAACCACCAGCCGGCCGACAGGCACCATCATTGCGCCACCCATGCCCTGGATAAAACGCGCGGCGACAAACCCGGCCAAAGAACCGGAAAAAGCACACAGAATCGACCCGCCCATGAACACGCCGATGGCCGTTCGAAATACGGTGCGTGCGCCGAAACGATCAGCCATCCAGCCGCTGACCGGGATAAAAATGGCCAGGCTCAGTAAATAGGAAGTCAGCGCCAGCTTTAGAGCAATGGGGTTTTCGCCAAGATCAGCAGCAATGGTCGGCAATGACGTGGCAATAACGGTTGAATCCATGTTCTCCATAAACAAGGCACAAGCCACGATCATGGGAATCAGAATAGTCTTGGGAATGCGGAACAATTGGTAACGCCTCGAAGGGGCAGTTTTCTCTGCCGAACCAGAGTCGAGATACTACCAATTTAAACAGCGAATGCGGCGGTAAAAATCCGGGAATGCCTATGTATTTTCACCCCGAAAACGACAAGAACTTGAATATTGGCAATTTTCACTGTGATCGGTCACATTTGATTCGATACGGAGATGAAATCCGCTCGAAATGGCCCTGAGAACGAGGTGGTTGAAACAATCGTGCTCGCGGCCCAAGATGGGCATTAATTCACCCTATATTCATCCCCTGCCAACTACCATCAAGGCCCACCATGACCATGCAATTGCACCCAATCCAAAAGGCCAGTCGATTTCTCGCCCTGATGCTGGTACTCGGCTGTACCGTTGCCTTGGGCCAAACCAAACAAGCCCACGTTCATCAGATGGGGCAAAGCGTGATGCCCTTTGATCTTGCCAAAACCACGCATATCTTCCAGATGACTGAATCGGGAGGCGTGGAAAAAGTAGTTGCCAACGATCCCATGGAGAAGGACCAGATCATGATGATTCAGCAGCACCTTCAACATGAAGCGGGCGCTTTTCAGCAGGGCAATTATCAGGACCCTGCTTCTCTGCATGGAGCAGACATGCCAGGCCTAGCCGATTTACAGTCTGGGGCGGCACATATCAAGGTGTCGTACTCACCGCTACCGGCAGGCGCAGCCATCACTTTCGAAACAACTGACCTGCATACACTCACGGCCATTCACCGCTGGTTTGGCGCCCAGTTATCAGAGCATGGCGCCGACGCAAAATCAGAATAAGCACTGCCCGACAGGGCAATCAAGGGAAGGAAACTGCTAGGATACGCGCCTGTCACCATTCAATTTCAGGGCGCGCATGTACCACCTTGACGACTTCGATTTAAAAATCCTGTCCTTGCTGCAAGCCAATGGCCGACTGACCAACCAGGAACTAAGCGATCTGGTGGGACTGTCGGCATCACAATGCTCTCGCAGACGCATCAGCCTGGAGCAAACCCAGCTGATTCTGGGTTACCACGCCCGACTGGCGCCAGAGGCAATGGGATTAGGCATGGTCGGCTTGGTCGAGGTCCGGTTGGTCAATCACATTCCGGAATGGGTCGAGAGCTTTCACCAGATGGTTGCAACGGAAGCGGCGATTCTGGATGTTTACAAAACCACCGGGGACGCTGACTATTTGCTCAAGGTCGCGGTGCCTGATCTCGCCGGTTTAAGCCGCGTGATCAGCCAGGTGATCTCGGCGCATAAAAGTGTGGCGCATGTGAAAACCTCGGTCGTGCTGGAGCGCCTGAAAGAGAACGGACTGGCAAACCCTCCCCTCATAAACGCACAAACAAAGCAATAAATGGTTTATTTGTGCATTAAAATAATTAAACATGCGCATAATATTCACATATTCGTGTTTTTATGCACGAATAACGATAAACTAGACTGGTGCGATGTACCGCAATCAGCCTGGATTGGTTCTGCCTGCAAACAAGTCGTCGTGCGCTACCTCCCATACTATTGAGCCCCACCGCATGAGCAATGCCATCACCGCTGAAATCATCCCTCACTCCTTACAGGAAGATGCCCTGGCCATTCTGATCGGCACGCTCGCCGTCTCGTTTGGCGTCATCCTGTTGCGCCAGACCGGCGCACTGACCGGCGGCACCGCCGGCATTGCCTTCCTGATTCATTATCTGAGCGGGATTTCGTTCGGCACGGCGTTTTTCCTGATCAACCTGCCCTTCTACTATCTGGCCGTACGCCGGATGGGCTGGGGCTTTACCATCAGAACATTTTGCGCCGTGGCTTTGGTCTCCATCTTTTCCGATCTTCACCCTCAGTTCATTCATATTGACCGACTGCAACCGTTTTATGCGACGATCTTTGGTAATACGATCATGGGGATGGGCTTTATCGTATTATTCCGCCACAAGGCCAGCCTGGGCGGAATCAATATCCTGGCGCTGTATTTGCAGGACAAATACGGTCTGCGCGCCGGAAAATTGCTGATGGCAGTGGATGTTTCAGTGGTGCTGGCATCCTTGTTTGTGGTGAGCATGCCGATATTGATCGCATCCATTTTGGGCGCACTGGTCCTGAACCTGATCATCGCCATGAACCACCGGCCCAACCGTTACCTAGCCTGAGAACCTGATCACGATCTTGCTGCAAGGCCGTGATCAGGGATCATGCGCTGCTCAAAATCCTCATGTACAACTTGTACACTCCGGTTTTTGCGCTGCTCTTCACCCTGCTGACGGCCTCTCGCGACAGATCGTGAACAGGTTCTAATGACTATAACCAGGAGAAATCACATCGTGTTCCAGCATGTCGACGCCTATGCCGGCGACCCCATTCTCTCTTTGATGGAAACCTTCCTCAAAGATCCGCGCACCGACAAGGTCAACCTCAGCATCGGCCTGTATTACGACGACAAGGGGGTGGTGCCACGCCTGCCTTCGGTGGCCAAAGCGCAAGAAATGATCAATGCGCAAGTACAGGGCACGCCACTCTATCTGCCGATGGAAGGCCTGCAACCGTACCGCAGCGCGGTGCAAACCCTGCTGTTCGGCGCGGAGCACCCTGCCCTGCAAGCCGGCCGCGTAGCCACGATCCAGACCGTTGGCGGCTCGGGGGCATTGAAGGTCGGCGCAGATTTCCTCAAGCGCTATTTCCCGGAATCGCAGGTCTGGGTCAGCGATCCGACCTGGGAAAACCACATTGCGCTGTTCGCCGGTGCGGGCTTCAAGGTCAACACCTACCCGTATTTCGATGCCAAGACCCGCGGCGTGAAGTTCGACGAAATGCTGGCTACGCTGGCGCAACTGCCGGCGCGCAGCATCGTATTGCTGCACCCGTGCTGCCACAACCCGACCGGCTCCGACCTGACCGATGCGCAGTGGGACCGCGTGATCGAAGTCGCCCAGGCGCGCGAACTGATCCCGTTCCTCGATATCGCCTACCAGGGCTTCGGCGCCGGCATGGTGGAAGACGCCTATCTGATCCGCGCGCTGGCCAACAAGGCATTGCCGTTCCTGGTCAGCAATTCGTTCTCGAAGATTTTCTCGCTGTATGGCGAGCGCGTCGGCGGCTTGAGCGTGGTGTGCGAAGATGCCGAAGCAGCTGGCCGCGTACTGGGCCAGCTCAAGGCCACCGTACGCCGCAATTATTCCAGCCCGCCGACTTATGGTGCGCTTATCGTGTCCAGTGTGCTTAACGATCCCGAACTGAAGTCGATGTGGTTGGCTGAAGTCGAAGCGATGCGTGTCCGCATTCTGGAAATGCGCCAGACCTTGGTCAACTCGCTCAAGCAAGCACTACCCGATGCCAACTTCGACCACCTGCTGCAACAGCGCGGCATGTTCAGCTATACCGGCCTGAGTGCCAACCAGGTCGACAAGCTGCGCGAAGTGCATGGCGTCTACCTGATCGCCAGTGGCCGCGTCTGCATGGCCGGGGTAAATCACGGCAACGTTCAACGTGTGGCCGAGGCTTTTGCAGCCGTACAGTGAAATCCGCTTGACGAATATCGTCCACAAGCAGAAAAACCCTCGCAATGCGAGGGTTTTTCCATCTCAACCGGCCCAATGTGCTTGTGAATTTGCTCAGGAGCATGTTAGATGCTTATCCAGGCTGATAATTTACGTTTCAAATCATCGCAAGAACCATACAAATGACCAGCAGACCCCTTAAGTTTTATTTTCACATTTCCATCGTGGCATCGTTTTTCGTGCTCGGATTCAAACTGCTGGCCTGGAAACTCACCCAGTCCGTGGGCCTGTTTTCAGATGCGATTGAGTCGATCGCCAACATCCTGACCGCAGTTTTTGGCTTGTGGATGATTTCACTGGCGCAGACCCCTGCAGATGCCGAACACCCGTATGGTCACAGCAAAGCTGAATATTTTGCCGGTGGATTTGAAGGTTCCTGCATCTTTCTGGCGGCGGCTTCGATCTGGTACGCCTCGATTGAGAGCATCATTCAAAACAAACCGTTACCGGAAGGCAGTATTGGCTTGTTGGTCTCGGTTCTAGCCACAGCGATCAATCTGGGCGTAGGCTTGCTGCTGATCAATGCCGGCAAGAAACAGGACTCCATTGCATTGATGGCAGACGGCAAACACCTGCTGACCGATGTCTGGACAACGGCAGGCGTAGTTCTGGGTGTGGCCTGCGCATTGATTTTCAAGCTGCCATTACTGGATTCGTTGATCGGGCTGGCCGTGGGCGCATACATTGGCTATGAAGCCATCCATCTGATTTACAGGGCAGTGCAAGGTTTACTGGATCGTTCGCTGTGCGAGGAAGAACTGGCCAAACTCAAGGCGATACTGGAAGAAACCAAACGCCCTGAAGCGCGGATCAAGAAACTGGCGACACGGGTTGCCGGCCAAGTGCGCTTTATCCGTTTCAACCTGCTGGTGGAAGGCTCCATGACAGTGAATGAATCCCACGCCTTGTGCGACCGGCTGGAAGAAAACATCAAGAAGGACTTCGCCCCCTGCCAGGTCGATATCCATATCGAGCCGATCCGCTGAAAAGAATTGCATGCATAGCGGCAAGCCGGCAGAAACGATAGCAGACTTGCCCAGCCCACAATAATTAATCCAGGAAATCCTATGAATCTGCGCCCGGCACGCATACTGGCCATATTAATTTCTCTCGTTTTGGCGGGCAGCTTGGCTGCTTGCGAACGAGGCTCGCAACTGGCCGAGCAAGCAGCTTCGGCCACGGCTGCACAAGTAAAAAATGAAGCCTCCTCGGTACTGTCATCCCTGAATGTCGCCGCCAGCGCGGTGGCGGGACGAATCAGGGAATCCGATGCAAAACCGATGTTCCCGCCCAGCTCAAAATAACGACAACAAAAGATCAGGGGACCGTATGCGCGCTTCTACGGACTAGAGTGATGCGCCGTCGAATACATCGCAAGGCAAGGCAGTCGAATCAAGGCCTTCAACACAGCCAAGGTTGACCCGGTAATGCCCAGGTTTGCGCAAGGTTTGATGGAAAGGGTAAATGCCGCATATTTTGCAAAAATGGTGCTTTGCCACCTGGCAGCCAAACGCATAGGTTGCCAGCGCGTCGTCTTGGACTTCTATCTTGATTTCGTCGGATGCCACCATGAACGGGGACATCGCCGCACCCTTGCGACGGCAGACTGAACAATTGCAGCGCAGGCCACGCTCAATCAGCGCAGGGCCGGTGAAGGTAAACCGGATTGCGCCGCAATGGCAACTGCCTTTGTATTCTTTCACTTGAATTCACCTCTCACGTTAACGATGCCAAAAACATCCGAATAGACGGGTGCCGTTATCCGCCGACTGACTACCGCCTTAGTCCCCAGAAAGTATGTTTTCTATCCAGGCCCAATAGCCAAGCAGGGTATTTTCTTCCGCCACCTCGGCGCGCCAGTCTGCACGGGTATGCAGCGGATGCTCGCCTTCGCCATCGTGGTTGTACTTGTTGTCCAGCGCTTCGGCATCAAGGCCTTCGTCGCTGCCCGGTACATACATCGGTGTTTCACTGATGCATTCCACGGTTCCGCAATCGGATGCGGAATAGTCTTCGTGCGCGCCATCCAGCATCACCGGATAGCCATCTTCATCCAGCACACTGATTTCGAAATTATCCAGATCGTCGATGCTGATTTGGCCATGAAAAATATCCAGGGCAATTGAAGCCAGTTTGGCTTGCGAGCCTTCAACATCGTCATTGAACATGACCTGATAGACGCCTTGAACCGCCTGATCTTCAGTGCCTTCTGGATTGCTGATAGCGCGAACATTGATGCACAACATGTCGATTCCTTGAATTTGACCATGGCGCTGCCCGAGGAGGGAAGACGATCCAAGATGAGTAAGCCATTGTGCCAGACTGCCTTGCCCTGGGCGGCGAAAGTCGCGTCTGATCCCTGATGGTGAGTCTTGATATGAAACGCTGTCGGCTCAGGATGCGTCTGCGGGCTCGTCCCAGCAGTCATGCCGGTCCCGCCGTTCCTGGCGATAGTTGGTCAGTTCCAGACGAATGCCATCCGGGTCTTCGAAAAACGTGGCGGTGTAGTCTGGCGCATATTCGGGATAAAGCTTTGCCGCCGTCGCGCAAATGCCAAGCTTGCGCAGTTTTTCGGCAACGGCATGAACTTCCGCAGCAGTTTCTAGACGCAGGCAGAAATGATGCAAGCCGGGGGAATAAGGTTCATGCGCTGACAACACGCGTGCAGGGCGCAAGACAAAGCCGAATTGACGATTGAAATACTGAATATGCGGTTCATCCCCAAGAGTGAACTGGTTCTTGCGAAAACCCAGCACGTCCATCATTACCAGATCGTAGAAGCGCTCGGACCGGGCCAGATCGTTCACGGCGAGGTAGATGTGATCGATCCCGATAACTTCGGCCATATGGCGCTCCACTGCATTTTGAGAAAATTCGAAGCCAAGCGCTCAGAGACACAAG
Organism: Formivibrio sp.; assembly: GCA_031291275.1. GTDB lineage: Bacteria > Pseudomonadota > Gammaproteobacteria > Burkholderiales > Chitinibacteraceae > Formivibrio. Next base: position 5,241 of record JARLJJ010000311.1, on the reverse strand, counting down.
GCGGCAGGATCGGCCCGCATCAAGCGTTTATTCATCTTTCCGACGCTGGTTTTCACCAGTGTTTTCACAAACTTCACTTGCAACAGCACGCCGTAGCGGGAAACGCCCGAGGTTTCTATCTCGTGCGCCGCATAGTTACGCAGCGCGTGTTCGGTCAGCTTGCCCGCGTATTCTTCCTTGAGGAGCACCAGTGCCAGGGGGCGCTCGCCCCACTTCTCGTCCGGCACGCCGATCACGGCAACCTCATGTACCGCCTCATGCTTGGCAATGATGTCCTCCAGTTGCAGCGACGACGTCCACTCGCCGCCCGTCTTGATCACATCCTTGATGCGGTCTGTCACTTTCAGGTAGCCGGCCGGGTTGATATTGCCGATATCCGTCGTGTGCAGATAACCGCCGTCCCACAATTCCTCGGAAGCTTCCGGCGCAGCAAGATAGCCTTGCGTCAGCCAAGGCGCACGCACCACCACTTCGCCCGTCGATTTACCGTCATGAGCGACGTCTTGCATCTGTGGATCGACAATCCGCAAATCGACCAAAGGCAGCGACCGCCCGGTCTTGGCCCGAATCACCGCCTGCTCTTCCAGAGAGAGTTGAAGATCGGCACTTTCCAGATGAGCGATGGTCAGCACCGGACACGTCTCGGACATGCCATAGCCGGTGAAAAGATCAATGCCGCGCTTCTGGGCCGCCACAGCCATCACTTCAGGCATGGCCGAACCGCCGATCATGATTTTCCACCCGCTGAAATCAACCGTCTTGGCCCGTGGATGGCTAAGAATCATGTGCAGGATGGTCGGCACGCAATGCGAAAAAGTCACCCCTTCTTCGGCCACGAGCCGGCAAATCTCGCTCGGCTGATAACGGCCGGGATAGACCTGCTTCATTCCAAGCATGGTCGCCATGTAGGGGAAGCCCCAAGCATGGACATGAAACATCGGGGTGATCGGCATATACACGTCTTCACGGTGAATATGGCCTTGCTGCTTGGCCCCACCCAGCGCAGAAGCACAGGCCAGCGTATGCAGAACCAACTGGCGGTGACTGAAAAACACACCCTTGGGATTGCCTGTCGTTCCTGTCGTATAGAAAGTCGTGGCCTGGGTATTTTCATCGAAATCCGGAAAATCGTAGACCGATTGGGCGGCTGCCAGCATGCGCTCATAGCTCGCCCCCATCGGGACTGGCGCATCCTGAACTTCCCCTTCATCGGAAAACAGCACGAAGGTTTTCACGGTTTCCAGCTTCGGCGCGATTTGCGCAAGAATCGGAAAAAACTCGCTATTGACCAGCAGCACATCGGCTTGAGCATGATTCAGCGTATAGAGAATCTGCTCCGGATTGAGGCGCACATTGACCGTCTGCAGAATGGCTCCCATCATCGGCACGGCGAAAAAACATTCCAGATAGCGATGACTATCCCAATCCATCATCGCGACCGTCATGCCCGCTTCGACCCCCAACGTTGACAGGCCATTAGCCAATCGATGGATACGCTCGTTCAATGTTCTGTAGTTGTAGCGAATATTGCCCTGATAAGTAATCTCCTGATCGGGCGCATTGGCCAATGGCGTCAACAACAGTTGTTTGATGAGCAGCGAATAGGGGTGAGCAGAAGACGTGGACTGGACGAGTTTGGCGGGCATAATCGTCAACCTTTCTTATTGGGTGATGAATTTATCGGGTAATTTTACGCGCCGGATGTTTGGGATTGGTGCAATTATCAATCGACCAATATTGAAGATAGAATTGCTGCAATCACTCGACCATAACCTTTTACCGCGTATTTGATAGGACTATCCGGCTGCAATTGTTGCGTTTCATGCTGATTAAAAGCAATGCGGGTTTGAATCTTATGCCAACAGCGCCTAGTATTACGCCCTTAAAAACCTTGTCGCAGACCATGACTACAACCGAACCCGAAAACAATGCCCCGGCAACCCAAACCGCGCGGATGTTGCTGAAACAGCTCCAGCAGCAATTTCCCGTTATCCGCGATTGCCTGCCCCTGGCCATTGGCATCGACAAGCAAGTGATCGCCCAGCAGCCGGACATCAGCCGGAAGCTGTTGCGCGGTGCCTTGGGCATCCACACCAAATCGTTGCGCTACTTGAAGTCGTTGCAGATCGCCAACAAGCGTTTCAATCTGGACGGCAGCGAAGCCAGCGAACCGAGCGCAGAACAACGCGCCCTGGCGGCCCAGACTTTGCATGCCCACTTCAAAAAGCAAGCCGAAGTCCACAAGGCCAAGCTAGCGGCAGAAGCAGAAGAAGCCGCAGCACGTGTCCGCAATGAAAAACTGAACGAACTGGCCAAGAAATTTGCACGGGAATAAGCTGCCAGTCGTTTGCCGCAAGCAGGGCTGACAGCGTGCAACAAGATCAGTCCCATGCAGTGAACACCGCACCCGCACAGCGTTTTGTGGTGCTCGACAGTTTTCGCGGGTTGTGCGCGCTGTCGGTCGTGGTGTTTCACCTGCATATCAGCGGCAGCTTTACCGATCTGCCGTTTTTTCGTTCGGCCGGGTTGTTCGTTGAATTCTTCTTTACCTTAAGTGGCTTTGTCCTTTGCCATAGCTACGCGCAGCGCACTTTCGATGCCGCACGCTTCCGCGCTTTCCTGATCAGCCGCACTTGCCGGATTTTTCCGCTGCATCTGGCGGCATTGCTGTTTTGCACGCTGCTGGTCTATGTGCAACGCGGGTTTCATCTAGGGCGGGCCGTGTTATCGGAGTGGGGCCCCAATGCCTTGCTGCTGCAAGCCTGGCTACCCAAAACCAATGCGTTCTCCTACAACGGCCCGGCCTGGAGCATCAGCATTGAGTTCTACCTGTACCTTATTTTCGGATTGCTGCTGTTTGCCCTGTTTCGCTGGAGCAAAGCGTTGTTCGGCTGGATTGCATTGCTGTGCAGCGTTTGCGTCTGGTTGAATGCGGGCTGGATCGGCACCGGCGGGTTTCGCGGCATTACCTGTTTCTTTATCGGTACGCTGGCGTATGAAGGCTACCGGCGCAGCCAACATTGGCGCATGCCTTGGATCAGCCTGCTGGAAGTGGCGGCACTGGCAGGCATCTACTTCTGCCTGACGCTGCAATACGCGCACAAGAGCTACTGGGCCACCTGTTACTTTGCCCTGTGCATCATGCTTTTTGCCCGCGAAGGCGGATGGATTTCACGCCAGTTGTTACGCCCGGTTTTTGTGAAGCTGGGCCACTGGTCTTTCTCTATCTACTTGACCCATTTTGTAGCGATCAGCTTGTTGATGTGGCTGGCGCCCGATCTCGGCCTGGATCTGGAGCAACCGGAAAACAGCGCGCTAACCTACCTGACAACAGGCTCGATTCCCGGCGATTTCGTGCTGACGCTAACCATCCTGGCTGGCGTACTGGGTATTTCGAACCTGACCTACAAGCATATCGAACAGCGCGGCATTGCCTTGGGCCGGCGGCTGGCGGGGAAAACCAAGTTGCTTGATGCGGCAACGGGCTTGAAACCCGCCACCAACAAAGCGTAAAAACCGACCCTTCCTTCTTGGCGTCAAGCTTGTATCTACTGGCACGCGGGCAAGCGCCAGCCATCCCGAAAGATAGAAAAAACGGCGCGCTCAGCGGGTAATGGTCATCGATGCAAACTGCATGTGATGCAGGAATTCGCGCAGGATCAGCAAGCTTGCGGCGAACCGGGCATCGGCAGGCATACCGACAATGGCCGCCGGTTTGCCCTGCACTACCGAAGCCAGCCGCTCGAAGGTTTGCTCGACCGCTTCGATAGACAACGCCAGTTTCGGCTGATCTGCCAGCCCGGCCAGCAACGCAATCTCGCGGATGTTCGAGTCTGTGGTATGCAGTGCACTTTCCTTGCCGATCATGGCGCGCGCTGGCGCCAGCACATCTTCGACAACCATGATGGCATTTTCCATTTCACCCGGCGTTGGCGGATGGTGCCGGAAGCAATCCGCAGCCGTTTTCTGCGCCCCCATCGCCAAGCGGATCAAGGTTGCATCCAACCCCGTCCCCGTAGCGATGAGGGTTTGATCCGCGCCGATATGCAATAGCGTAACCGCATGCCCTTCCGGCATACCGATTCTAGCGTTGGCATAATCGCGACGGACCGCAGCCTCTTCCGCCAGCAAGGCATCTTCTACTCGCGTTATTGTTGGTTGCGGACGTTGGGTATTCATGCGTTTTCTCGTCAAGTTTTTCTCTGATCCCAATAGCGGCGCGTTGTGCCATGCACGCTCGTTGCTGCCTCTCGCCACACCAAGACCATGCCGCCAGTTAGCACAGCCAGAACAGGCCAGCTTAATCGCGCCGGAAACAGTATGCTGAATGATCGTTGATAATGCCAACCGCCTGCATCCAGGCATAGGTGATGGTTGGGCCGACGAATTTGAAGCCGCGCCGCTTCAACTCTTTCGAGATTTTTTCGGAAAGCGGTGAACTGGCCACCCAGTTCATCCCATCGCCACGCAGCGGCTTGCCATCGGTAAAGGACCAGCAGAAGGCGCTGAAATCCTCGCCCCGCGCAGCCATATCGCAATAGATTCTGGCCCCGTTGATGGTGGCCTCGATCTTGGCGCGGGAACGAATGATCCCCGGATTATCGAGCAGGCGCAGGATATCCGCTTCGGTAAAACGGGCGACTTTTACGGGATCGAAACCCGCAAAAGCTTCCCGAAACGCATCGCGCTTGCGCAGAACGGTGATCCAGGCCAAGCCGGCCTGAAACCCCTCCAGCATCAGCATTTCCCAAAGCACCCGCGCATCGTGCTGGGGAACGCCCCATTCGGCATCGTGGTAATCGCGCATCAACGGATCGTCGCTCGCCCAACTGCAGCGATGTTGTGTGTCGTTGCTAATCATGGCCAGCCTTCATGCCAGAAACACAGCTTGTCATTCCATCACTCCTTTTCGCCCAACCAACAAAAGAGCCCGCTCTGCCCCGAGGCTACCGCGCCGAAGCCTGTAGGTGCCATTAGCGCAGCGTAACCGCATACATGTCAATCGCCGCCAGCCACCACATGAGCGTAATCGGGAATCAAGGGGTGAATTCGGTTTTTTGAAAAAAAACGAGACTGGCCCGATTAATCATCCTGTTTTGTTGTGCTGGTGCAAATAAAACACAGGGAAGCTTTCGGGCGGGTACGGCGGAGGGGTATGCTTCTGGAAAGTTTATGAACAGCAAGGGGTCGAAGGTAGGGCTTTGCCATGTTAGGTATTTGTAGCCCCCTGTGTTACTAGAA
>JARLJJ010000310.1 GCA_031291275.1 Formivibrio sp. | reverse complement strand
CCGTTGGCCATGCGCCGGCCCTGGTGGACATGCCCGTAATAACTGGCGATGCCAACCACGGTCTTCACGGTTCTTGTGACTGCCCTTGCTGTTGAAGTAACGAACAAGAACAAGCACAGAATTCCGATGCAAACGGTGCGCTTAAACTGGGACAACGTGCCTCCTATTTGAAATGAGGTACGACATATTGCTATTGCCGGCCAAACAGAAACTGGGTAATCGTCTGGGCAATGCCGGGACAGGTCTGGAAGGAATCGAATGGAATATCGTGTTTCTTCAGGCAAGTCTGTATTTTGTCGTCGATCCTGTTAGCCTCTTCAACTCCTTGAGTACGACCGGCCACTTGATACTCATGCGAACGGGGCCGCATCATGAAGATGTTCCGGTTGTCGAAGGAATTCCAGATGTCGAGCAAGAGAGGCTCGAATGTGGAGTAGTAGTTCGGCTTGGCATAGATCAGGCCAAGGAGCAACGGGCTGTCGGTGATGGCATAATCCATTTCGCCCTGAAGGCGAAGCAGCCGGCGGTGTTGCTTGGCCAGGATATAAAGCTGGTCGTCAAGGATGTTTCCCCGGCGTTCCCAGACCATGTCCTTGGCATATTCGGTAACCAGTTCGACGCTTAGGCCCTGAATCTTCATTCGCTCGAATAGGCCGGCGGCTAGCGTGCTCTTTCCTGAACCCGGTCCACCGAACAGATTGATCACTTTCATCATGCTGTAGCTCCAATACCTAAGCTTTCGAGGTACTTCTCCACTCCAGGATCACCATTCACTCGCTTTCGTTCGAGCAGGGGATACGCCGCAGGGTTGAACTGAACGAACTCTCTCAGCCGAGCATAAAGAGGCGGATTGTGCTTCAGAAGACTGATGAGTTTCATGCGCGTCGATGGGAGATAACACACCATGTTTCGCGCAATGGAGGGAAAGATCACCCAGACCAGGTCGAACCACACATTGGATCCGATTGTCTCTCCTTCGCTCATTCTGTAGCTCAGATATTCGGCAACATCGGCAATCAACTGACAGCGTTCTGCGCTATCCAAGAGGATTCTCCGTCGTAACCTTGAGAGTGGCCGATCCTGGATACATCTGTGGTTTCAAGTTCTCTGGGATCGGATCGTTGACGGTCTTGTACCATGCGCCGCGGCGGATTGCCGCCTTTGTTCTTGCGTCGAGGAGACCCATTTACTTTCGGTCTCCGATCTCCCAAAAGCCGATCAGCTCGTCGCCATTCACATCGTCTATGATCTCGCCCGACATCGTCGAGATTGCATCGTCTGCGAAGGCCTTGGCCTTGATCGGTTCGAGAGAAGTCTGAATGGCCTGGATAGCGTCACCCAGATTGATGCCGGTTTCCAGAATTCCGATGTCGACTTTGATCACTAACTGTTTCATGGTTGATCTACCAATTCGCCCGGGATTTCCCGGTAAGCTATTCCCATTCCCTTGACGGCGCCGCAAGCATTGCAGCGCGCGCGATTACGGGCAGGATTGCGCTTCTTGCACATGCCGCATTGCCAGCCCGGTTTCAGCAGTTTTGGCTTCTTCAAATGGCTCTCCTTTACCGAGGGCTATATGGTTCCGTTTGATGAAGTGCTGGCACAGGGCTCTAAACAGCAGATCCCACACCAGCAGCCGCTTACGCGGAAAGTTGGTGATGACGCCTTCCCTGTACTGGCGGCCGTCTTTACGAAACAGCTTGAAACCGTAGTTTCCAGTGCTTGCCGTTCCAGTGGCGTCGTTCCAGATGTGAGCGGACCCGAGAGGGTATGCCTTTGCTTCCTCACCTCTGGGCCACATCTCAATCTTCAAAACGATCATCGTATCCTCGAATCAAGAACCAGGGCCGGTGTGAACAACAATCCCGCTAGCAACGCGTTCAACGGTCACTCCGTTTATCCACTTAACTCAGCCATCTCTAGGCGACTGCTATCGCCTTACAGATCTGGCGTAGGACTCCCTTCCCACTGGGTCTGCTCCTGCCCTGGCTATTGAAAATGGCCCGTCACGATTTGGATTTCAAATCCACAACCGGGAAAGGTCGCCAAAACCGCATAACAACAAAGAGCGATTTTGGCCTCGCGCGAGGCCTTCTCCCTATTTCTGAAGTTGGTGCAGATGAAGAGACTCGAACTCATACGCCCTTACGGGCACCAGCACCTCAAGCTGGCGTGTCTGCCAATTCCACCACATCTGCGCTACACGGTGGCTGGCGGTCAGGGATTCGAACCCCGATAAGCGCCTCCAAAGGGCACTATCCTACCGTTAGATGAACCGCCAGTAGTTAAGCTGCTTCCGAGGTTACTGCGGCCGTTTCATCTTCCAAAGGTTCGGGAATGACTGCAGGCTCATCCCCTTCCTTGTAGTAGATGGAATGAGGTTTGCCATCTTCGACTGGAAGACGATAACCGATAAGGTTTGGCATCCCAGCGTAAGGTGGACAAGCTCGAACGGTGCCTTGAACTGCCGTGAGGCGATAGCGAGTACCATCTGATGTCTGAATCAGTTGGCCTGCTTCGTAAGGGCTCTCCATTGCGATCGCGTGGTTGCGCTGCTCGATTGCTCTTGCAAGTTCAAACTGTCGTGTTTGCACACGTTTTACCAGCTCGGCGGCCGTGGTCGCCGGCATGTTGGCCTGCATTCGAGGATCGTTGTCCGGCCAGCAAATGTCGATGATGGAGTCCAAATGCCTGTCCTGATGGGTGTGGTCTTTGTCGCACCGCGCGACACAACCGTCGTCCAGACGAATCCACTTCGCACAGATGAAACCCATGGCTATTCCTGCTCCTCATCTTCTGAGTTGTCGTCTTCCTCTTCGATCTGAGCGGCAACCCATTCCCAATAGCTGCGTCGAGTGTTGTTCTCATTGACCTCTTG
>JARLJJ010000309.1 GCA_031291275.1 Formivibrio sp. | reverse complement strand
TGCGAATTCTTCGAGGTTTTGCGCGGCTTGCCGACCAGCGCTTCCAATTCCGAAATCCGCGCGGCCATCCGCTCTATCATCTCATACTGCGCAAGCAGAAGATCGTTCTTCTCGGCCTCGGTCAGGACATGAAGTGGGGGCGGTGCCATCTGCAGTTTGAATCAAATCTCGATTCCCAGCGCAAGCCCTTTTTGCCAACCCGGTGAGCAGTTACCATCCGATAAGCAGAACAACAAACAGACGCGACATTCCCAAAGCCTCCTGCCTCGGGGGAAACTCCCCAAATCAAAGGCACCGCGATTTTCAAGAGGTTGAGTGGGTTTGGACCCCAGGCTTGATTTCGGTTAGCGGGTATAAAGATAACCTCTGACCGAAAAATAACCACAGCATGGCAGTAAGGTGACTTATGGTCCGCGCAGTCGATGCGGAACAACGTGGCGGCGTCAACGTTGCATTGGCACCCGAGACTTTTGCGGGCCCTTACGCTGATAGATAAGCGTGAGATACCTGAAATATATACCTCGGGAAAGGGGTTTTCCGGTGCCATTAATTGCGAAGCATAGTGAAACTGCAATTGTTTTTCATAAATCGCCAGCCCTCGCGCAAGCCTTACGCGATTTGAACATTTTCATCGGCCTGGACGAAAATTTTTCTTTGACACCAAGTGACCGTATTGAATTCAAATTAGACGCGAGTTTAGAGGAATATGTTTATTTCGAAGGCACAAATATCATCAGCTCTTTAGGATTTGCTTCATATACACATAGTGATTGTTCAAATATGCAGATCGGTCGCTACTGCTCTATTGCGCACGGCGTCACAGTGATGGGTATGCGGCACCCAATTGAGCGATCTACATCGTCGGGTCTGACCTATGACAAGGTTAAGCCGCATTACCGAGCTATTTACAAAGACTTCGAAATTGATCCCGATCTAATGTCCTATCCTGAGAAACCTTTGTTGTCTGCCGGTCCTATCGTTGAAAACGACGTTTGGATTGGAATGGACGCTACGCTAGCGCGCGGCATTCGCTTGGGTAACGGTTGTGTAGTGGCGGCTGGAGCGGTCGTAACCAAGGACGTTCCGCCATATTCGGTCGTCGGAGGCAATCCGGCTCGAATAATTCGCTATCGATTCGACGACGACACTATTGAAGATTTGATTAAGACTGCTTGGTGGAATTTGCACCCATCGATTATTTCGGCCGACTTGCGATCCAATCCACGGATATTGATCGCAGAAATCAATAATTGTGCTTACAAAAGGCATTTGTTCCGCAAGATCACGACAAAAGATATATTGATCGCGCTCGGGGAATGATCGCAATGATATATTTTACGTGCCTAACCCATACCCACCCGGGTCAATTCTCGATGGAAACCCCGGGTCACATCTCAGTGGCAATCAACAACCCTCATCCGGCTGCAGTGGCCAACGGCTTGTCCCGATCAACACATCTTCCGGATCGCCCTCGCGCGCATACCCCACCTCGTCACCTGAACGTTGCG
>JARLJJ010000308.1 GCA_031291275.1 Formivibrio sp. | reverse complement strand
CGCACGCCGATCTTCAACGAAGATATGCGCTACATCGAATTCAGTCCTTATTGGAATATTCCGCCCTCAATTGAACTTTCAGAAGTTATTCCTCGGTTGCGCCGCGATCCCGGCTATTTTCAACAACAAGGCTATGAATTTGTCACATTGGACGGCAAGGTATTGACGAGCCTTTCTGCCGCCAATCTAGATGCAGTTTCACTTGGCCAGATGCGCATTCGCCAACGCCCAGGGCCTGAAAATCCGCTTGGCGATATCAAGTTCATTTTCCCGAACAACGAAAATATTTATCTGCACCACACCCCTGCGCAACTGCTTTTCCAGCGCGACCGGCGGGATTTCAGCCACGGTTGTATCCGTGTTGAAGACCCGGTAGCACTTGCTGAATTCGTTCTGCAGGATCAGCCACAATGGGACGAAGACCGCATCCTTGCCGCCATGAATAAAGGTACATCTTCAACTTTGCGGCTAAAAGAGCCTCTGCCCGTCGTCATTACCTATGCCACGAGCGTCGTTGAAGAGGATGGTCGGGTCTATTTTTTCCCAGACATCTACGGGCAAGACGAACTGCTGGACGAAGCCTTGCGTCAGCGCACCATGGACCAGAACGCCGACTTATTGCATCCTGTGGGTCTGCAATAGTTTTGAATCACAGGCTGAGTCACCATGACAGAATCACGCAAATTTTCTCGTCGCCATTTCCTGCGTCATACCGCGAAACTGGCCGTCGCTGGCGCGGTTCTGCCTCTTTCCCGTCAAACCTTGGCCGCATTGCCCAAGCCTGCCTCGTTTTCACTGCCGAAAGCCCGCAGTTTGGCATTCGAGCATACGCATACCGGCGAGCACCTTGCCTTGGTCTACGCGGAAGACGGGCAATACATTCCCGAATCTCTGAATACACTCAACCACTTTCTGCGTGACCACTATACCGGCGCAGTCGGACAGATTGATCCAGCGCTTTTCGATTTGCTCTTCCAGATGAAACAAAATTTAAGCTGCGAACAGTCCTTCCAGGTTATTTCCGGCTATCGCTGCCCGATTACCAACGCAAAGCTGCACAACTCGCGTGGCGGCGGGGTTGCCAATCACAGCCTGCACATGGAAGGCAAGGCAATCGACATTCGCCTTGCCGGATTGCCGCTGACCGATCTGCGCGATACCGCGCTGTCTTTGCGAGTTGGCGGTGTCGGATTCTATCCGCAAGAGCAGTTTGTCCATGTCGATACCGGCCGCGTGCGTACCTGGCACGAATAACCTGATCTCAACAATCTCACCCTTCTTGTCCCCCGATAGCTGATACCTGCCATTCAAACCGCCACTCCTCGTCTCTTGAACCGGTTATGCCTTGCTCGGAAACTGGCAACGCACAATACTGCAGACATCAAAGATGAATGCGCTGGTGCACCCTGTGTTCTGGTTTGCACCGGATATAGGTCAGGAGGGCCTAAGCGATGATTGAATTCAGAGTGGATGACATGACCAGCAATCTGTGTGCTGGCACTATTGCGGATGCGATAAAAACAATCGATCAAGACGCACTTGTTGAAGTCAACCTGAGTGAAAAAATAGTTCGGGTGGACAGCATATTGGCAGCCGACGATATCGAAGCCGCCATCCGCAACCTCGGTTACACAGCAGTCACAGAACCTCAGCAAGGCTGGTAATCCTGCAACCAATACAGCAGGGCAGACTCATCAAGCCCTGCTGTGTTCCTTTTGGGTTTCAAGATCAAGTGCCTGCGGCGGCTTGCATGCCAGCCGCCGGGCAACCTGTTCCATGCAGTCGAGAATGGCTTCGAGTTCTCGACTCAATGGCGTCAGGGAATATTCAACCTGGGGTGGATTACTCGGCAAGATGGTACGGATCAGCAGGCCGTGTTCCTCCATGACGCGCAGCCGGTTAGTCAGCACCTTGGTCGATACTTTTTTCAAATCTCGCCGCAAATCACCGAAACGCCGGGGTTCCGCGCGTAGAAACCACAAAATCTGCACCGTCCACGCACCCGCCAGCAACCCAAGCACATGTTCCAAGGGACAGTCATATGGTAATGGAGGTTGGCTTGCGGGCTTGGGACGTAATGACATGAATTTTTCCCCATAGTTACCGGCTGGAACCTACTTGCAAAGTAATATTAAGATGTTACATTGAGAATCATACTCGTTACCAGTATCACACAGCCGAAGGAGACAAGCCATGCCACGCGCCACCCCTACCCCGGGCAAAACACTGTTGGACCCAAGCAATCACTTGTTGATCATGATCGACCATCAGTCACAAATGGCATTTGCCACCAAGTCGATTGATGCCGTTACTTTGCGCAACAACGCCGCCCTGGTTGCCAAGGCTGCTCATGAATTCAAGGTCCCCACGATCTTGACCACGGTCGCCGAGAAGACTTTTTCCGGCCCGTTGTTCGACGAGATCAAATCGGTTTTCCCCGAGAGCAAAGTGATTGACCGTACCACGATGAACACTTGGGAAGACGGTCGGATTTCGGAACGCGTCAATCAGATCGACCGAAGCAAAGTGGTGTTGGCCGGATTGTGGACCGGGGTTTGTATCGTCGGGCCGGCACTGTCTGCACTCGATCAGGGTTTCGAAGTGTATGTGATCGCCGATGCCTGCGGCGATGTCTCCGACGAAGCGCATGAGCGTGCCATGCAACGGATGATCCAGCATGGCGCCCGCCCGATGACTTCATTGCAATATCTGCTCGAACTGCAGCGCGATTGGGCACGTAGCGAGACATACAACGAGACGGTAGCAACATCGGTTGCACATGGTGGTGGCTACGGTCTCGGTCTGATCTATGCCAAGACCATGTTCGGCGCCGGTGAAGGGCACTGATCAAACGCTTAATTAACTCCCTAATTTTTTGACAGAGGTTCCCATGATTACCCTTCGCAAGAGTTCTGACCGAGGCCACGCAGACCATGGCTGGCTTAAAAGCGACCACAGCTTTTCCTTTGCGGATTATTACAATCCGCAGGAAATGGGCTGGGGCCCGTTGCGGGTGATCAACGAGGATCGGGTGCAGCCGAACATGGGGTTTGGCACGCATAGCCACCGTGACATGGAAATCATCAGCTATGTCCTGAGCGGGCAGTTGCAGCACAAAGACAGCATGGGGAACGGCGAGATCATCCGGCCCGGCGATGTGCAGCGCATGAGCGCAGGAACCGGCGTGCAGCACAGTGAATTCAACCCTTCCCCGGATGAAAAAGTGCACTTCCTGCAGATATGGATCATGCCGGCGCACGCCGGAAGCAAGCCGGGCTACGAACAGAAGTTTTTCCCGGCCGAGGAAAAGCGTGCCCGGTTGCGCTTGGTGGCATCGAACGATGGTCGCAATGCCAGTGTCACGATTGACCAGGACGCTGATCTCTATGCCAGTCTGCTGAGCCCAGGCGAGCAGGTATCTCACACACTGGCTTCCGGACGCTTGGCTTATCTCCATCTTGTCAGCGGTGCCGTACGTGTTAATGGTACGGAACTCAAGACAGGCGATGCCGCCAAGATCGAAGCAGAAAATGAACTCGTCATTGTTGCCGACGCGGATTCCGAGCTGCTGCTGTTCGATCTCTGCAAGTAATCAGAACACCATCATTCTGGCTGACAACGGGAAGCGGGGACGAAACCGTGGACTTGAGCAATCTGGGCTTGTTGCTGCTGCGAGTGGTACCGGGCGTGCTGCTGATTACCGTGCATGCCCGGCACAAGATCACCGCGGGGATTGCCTACTTTCACAAGGGAACGCCTTGGCCTTTGGTACAAGAGGTGGCCGCAATCCACAGCCCTTTCCCCGTGTTCACCGCAATCGTGGCCAGCCTGCTGCAATTGGCCGGCGCAACAGCCCTCGTTCTGGGCCTGCATACCCAACTAGCCGCGCTTGTCTTGGCGGCAATCTTGATCACGGCCCTGTATGCGAACTTCGTAACCGGCCAAGACCCGCAACTGGCGCTGCTTTACCTGGTGGTGGTCTGTGCCATTGGCCTTGTGGGGCCAGGGCAGTGGTCAATGGATGCATTAATGACCACGCTTTAACGCAACGCAATCCCATGCTTAGCGTCTTTTAAGGAGGTGTTATGGCGTCAAACGAACCGGGTGGAAATGCGCCTGATCTGATCCTGCACAACGGCAAGATCGCCACAAACGATCCGGCGCAACCTTTTGTATCGGCACTGGCTATTCACAACGGTTTGATCCAGCAGGCGGGAACGGAGGCCGAGGTGCTGGTGCTTCGCGGCCAACGTACACAAGTCGTCGATTTGCAGCAGCTCACCGTGATCCCTGGACTCAACGATTCCCATCTGCACTTGATTCGCGGCGGTCTCAACTACAACATGGAGCTGCGCTGGGATGGCATCCCCTCGCTGGCGCTGGCCTTGCAGATGCTCAAGGAACAGGCGCAGCGCACGCCGCCGGGGCAATGGGTCCGCGTAGTCGGCGGCTGGAGCGAGTTCCAGTTTGCCGAGCGCCGCCTGCCTACGCTGGACGAACTCAACGCCGCAGCGCCCGACACGCCGGTTTTCGTCCTGCACCTTTACTGCCAAGCCATGCTGAACAAGGCCGCGCTACGCGCCGTCGGCTACACCCGCGATACGCCCGATCCGGCCGGTGGCATGATCGAGCGCGACAAGGCGGGTCATCCGACCGGGCTGCTGGTGGCCAAGCCCAATGCCATGATACTGTATTCCACGCTGGCGAAAGGGCCTAAGCCACCAGTCGAACACCAGATCAATTCCACGCGCCACTTCCTGCGCGAGCTGAACCGGCTCGGCGTCACCAGTTGCATCGATGCCGGCGGCGGGTTCCAGAACTATCCGGAAGATTATCAGGTGGTCGATGAATTGCATCGCCACAACCAGCTCACGGTGCGCATCGCCTACAACCTGTTCACGCAAAAACCCAAGGAAGAGAAACAGGATTTTGCGCGCTGGATGAAGATGACCGCGCCCGGCGCCGGCAGCGATTTCTACCGCACCAACGGCGCCGGCGAGATGCTGGTGTTTTCCGCCGCAGACTTCGAAGACTTTCTGGAGCCGCGCCCCGATCTGCCCGACGTCATGGAAGCCGAACTCAAGGAGGTAGTCACCCTGCTGGCGCAAAACAAGTGGCCATTCCGCCTGCATGCCACCTACGACGAATCGATCAACCGTTTCCTCAACGTGCTGGAGGAGATCAATAGCGACGTGCCGTTGCAAGGCTTGGGCTGGTTCTTTGATCATGCCGAAACGATTTCCGACCGCAATATCGAACGCGTGAAACAGTTGGGCGGTGGCATCGCAGTGCAGCACCGCATGGCATTTCAGGGCGAATATTTTGTCGAGCGCTATGGCGCCCAAGCTGCCGAACGCACGCCGCCGATCCGGCGCATGCTGGAGATGGGCGTACCGGTTGGCGCAGGCACCGATGCCACGCGGGTGGCCAGTTACAACCCGTTTGCCTCGCTGTACTGGCTGGTGAGCGGCAAGACCTGCGGCGGACTCGCGCTCTATCCGGAAAAAAACCGCTTGAGCCGGGAAGAGGCGCTGCAGCTCTATACCGTCGGCAGCGCCGGTTTCTCCGGCGAGGCGCACAAGAAAGGCCGCCTGGCCGCCGGGCAATTCGCTGACTTGGCGGTGCTGTCCGCCGACTATTTCAGCATTCCCGAAGCCGAGATAAAGGCGCTGGAATCGGTACTGACCGTGGTGGGCGGCAAGGTGGTTTACGCGGCCAAGGAATTCGGCCAGCTCGATCCGCCAGCGATTCCGGTCCTGCCCGAATGGTCGCCGATTGCCAGGTTTGGCGGCTACGGCGCACCGCGCCTGCTTTCCCATGCCTGCGCGGCCCATCCGGCACCGCATGCTGGAGTTCACAGCCATAACCATGCCGGACATCACCATCACGATGGTCTGGGAGGGTGCATGTGCTGGGCGTTCTGAGGTTAAACCGCTTGAAGGCGCTCAAGGGCTTACTACACTTTCAGTTCGGGCGTCTTAACGGCGTTCCATTCATCGATCTAAAAGGAGAACGACAATGGCTAAAGTACTGGTGCTTTACTACAGCATGTATGGTCACATCGAAACCATGGCTAACGCCGTGGCGGAAGGCGCCCGCAACGTTCCCGGTACGAGCGTGACAGTGAAACGCGTACCCGATCTGATGCCGGAAGAAGTCGCGCGCAAGGCCGGCGCCAAGTGGGACCAGGCAGCGCCGATCGCCACCCCTGCCGAACTGGGCGATTACGACGCCATCATTTTCGGCACCCCTACCCGCTTCGGCAACATGTGCGCACAAATGCGCAACTTCCTCGACCAGACCGGTGGTTTGTGGATGGGCGGCAAGCTGATCGGCAAGATCGGCAGCGTATTTACTTCTACCGGCACCCAGCATGGCGGCCAGGAAACCACGATCACCTCGTTTCATACCACGCTGCTGCACCAAGGCATGGTCATCGTCGGCGTCCCCTACTCCTGCCCGGAACTGGTGAACATGGCTGAAATCACCGGCGGATCGCCGTATGGTGCCGGCACACTGGCAGGCGGCGATGGAAGCCGCCATCCCACGGAAAACGAACTAAAGATCGCCCGTTTCCAGGGAACGCACGTGGCCCAGATCGCGCAGAAATTGGCCGCTTAGAACCACGCTTCTCAGCCATTTGACTGTAGAAATCAGCAGAGGATTGCGACCATGGGCACAGAACACATCTCACGTGCAGAAGGTAATGCGTCCTCTGCCAGCAGCGTCACCCTGGCGATCAAGCATCGGGTACGCACGGAAGCCATAGCACGTTATGAGCAGTGGTTACGCGTGATTGCCGCCCGAGCAGCGCAATATCCGGGACACCAGGGTGTGCATATCATCCGCCCCCCCGAAGGCGGCAACGAATATTCGATCATGATTCGCTTTGCATGCTTTGCTGACGCAGAACGCTGGACCACATCCACAGATCGCCAAAACTTGTTGGCAGAAATCGCTGATGCCTTTGAACAAGAAGACCAATTTCACATTCAGCCTGGCATTGAATTCTGGTTCACGCCGCCCTCGCCTGCGCAGAAACGACCTGAACCCTGGAAACAATGGCTGATCACCACCTCGGTGATCTGGCCGCTGACCATGCTGATCCCGCCCTTGCTTAAACCGTTGTTCACCGCGATTCCGCTACTGGGGCATTGGGGAATCAGCCACGGCATCATTGCCGGAACCATCGTGGCACTGGTGGTGTTCCTGATCATGCCACGCTATGTGCATGCCGTTTCACGCTGGCTGTTTCGCTAACGCAATTCTGGTGCTTGTAAAAATCCTTAGCCTTGTTGATCGTGAAATATCACCAAGAAGCCGGGGCTGCTTTCACATGACCACGCGGGAACAGCATGCTATTCTTGACTCGTCCTTTTTGCCACGACCATGCTAGGCCGTTGCGCATCGTTGAGTCCGCCCATCCATGAGATTGAACTATCACCTCGAGACAGATCAAGCACTGGAAGCAGCCGCTGCACGCTATGAATTCGTGCTGGTTCCCGGTCTGCAGGATAGTGGACCGGAACACTGGCAAACCTGTTGGCAGAATCATCAGCCTTTCTGGCATCGGGTAACGCAACGTAATTGGAACACTCCGGATATCGATCTTTGGATCAATTCCATCACCCGCTTGTTATTGCGATGTCCGCGTCCGGCCATTCTGGTCGGACACAGTTTTGGCGCACTGGCCTCATGCTGCGTAGCGGTTGATTTACCTGAGTTAGTGGCAGGATTGATGCTGGTAGCGCCTGCAGAACCGATGAAATTCGAACTGGAAGATCGCATCCCCAACCAGAATCTCGGCGTTCCGAGCATACTGGTAGCCAGCCAGAATGATCCCTTGATGCGTTTTTCTCGTGCCAGTGAATGGGCGGCCACGTGGCATAGCCATCTCATCGATATTGGCGAGGCTGGGCATATCAACGCGGAATCGGGATTCGGTCCGTGGCGCTACGGTCTGGATGCATTGCACACGCTGGTACAGAAAATTGATGCCGCGAATACGTCCACATCCGTGGTCCCCAGCCAAGTTCCCGCGCCCGAAAAGCCCTTGGCTCATTGATTGATCAGAACAACTCCAACACCCCGCTCGATTCTTCTTCCTGCACCGATCGATCAACGTCGAAATCCAGTTCTGTATCGCTGGCAACACAAATACAAACGGTGAAACTGAAGCGTACCGAATCGTTGATTGCCACCTCGAACGACGCCACGTGCGATGGATCGAGGATCGACACATAACGCGCGCAGCTGCTTTCAAGAAAAAAAGGTGTCGACATCCCCGCCGGGAAAGCCGTGCCCAAACCTCGATTGAAGGCACCGCATATCATATTGACGAATTCGGCATACGCATCAAGCAAAGCCTGTCCTTCCAGCGGCTTGCCTGTACTGTGCGATTTCCTGGCCAGATACGCAGTCGTCGCCTCGTCCGTGCCAAAGTCGAATAAGGCAACAATGCGAAAAACGTAAGATGAAATATTCAGAACGACGAGTTTGCGTTTTGCACCTTCAGCAACCAATGCCATTTCCGGTCTGGCGCTCACGATGCAGTTATCTTCAGGCGCCAGAATGCTGGTTTCGCGGACAGATTTCTCGAACAACCAATGGATTGCGGTACAGGCACTTGGGCTCATCATAGGGAATAGCTGACGTTAGTGATGGTGGACTGGATTTTTTCAGTTCTGGCTCTCAAACCGAAGACAGCGGTTCGGACCATATTGCCGCTGGCCTGCATATCCTGGAATGTCGTCGTGGTGATGAGATCGTTCTTATCAAGATTATTCCGGTAGTCGTGGGCCAGTTTGCTCGAGGTGAGCGCCAGATCTCTGACTCCATCCGCGACCACAGCAAACCCGCGCCCATGCTCACCCGCCCTTGCCGCTTCGATAGCGGCATTGAGCGCCAGCATCACCACGTTTTTGACGATGCGTGCGAACTCATCATTCTGATCTTTCAGTTCGCGGTTGTTGCCGAGAATGGCCTGCATTTCATCGTGCCAACGCTCGACAGTCTTAACGATGCCCAGAAGCGAATTGATTTCGTTCTGCAAGACACGGTGCTCGGCATTCAAGGTATCGCGCAGCATTGCCAGTTGCTGCGCATGTGCTTGCTTGGCCTGCTGTAATTGCTCTTCGCAATCGACAATGGCAGTTTCGGCAGCATGGGCCAAGGCGACCTCATGCGCAGAGGCTTGCTTGGCAAGCAGATAGCGCAGGGATTCAGCTTCTGCTCGCAAATCCCCCAACTGCGATTCAAGTTCTTCATGGGTAATTCGATTGGATAAATCTGCAATCAGCCTATCTTGTGCTGCGATTCTCGTTTGAGATATTCGCCGCTCCACCAAGACACGCCACAATCCGAAAACAACACCTAGCACTATCCCTGCCCCGACAAGCAAGAAAGGGGTCACCGATAAAATCATTTAATTTCCTATTCCTTCAAAAGCCTTGGTTCTTTGCGCATCAAAGCGATATCACCGGACGATCTCTTACTGCGCCAGTACGGCAAAGCGGAACAGGCACATTAACCCAAGAAAAACCTTCAATCAGCTAACGAGTTTTTGTAAAGTCGCGATGACGGCGGGACCATTGAATGGCTTCACGATCCAGCCCTTGATCCCGGCGGCCTTGCCGCGTTCTTTCATTGCCGGGCTATTTTCGGTAGTCAGCATGATGATGCCCACGGTACTGTTTTTATGTTCGTTGCGGATTTTCTCGGCCATGGTCAAGCCGTCCATATTGGGCATGTTGACATCGCTCACCACCAGTTTGATTGCGGGATCAGCCTTGAGCTTGTCCAGCCCGTCCTTGCCATCCACCGCGGTGGTCACGGCCAGTCCGTTGGCTTTCAGAAAATCGCCCACTTCGTTGCGGACCGTGCTGGAATCATCGACTACCAAAATTTGTGCCATTTGAATCTCCTTGTCTTGATGGAAATAAAATTAAAGGGATCAGAACAGTTCCAACTCGCCGGAATCGACCAGCGATTCAACAGACGGGTTTTCTTTGAAATCTTCCGGTGACCAGTTCAGATTGAAAACAAAGCGCTGGTAGATCGGCACCGGGGCGGCATCGGGACGATTACGCTCACGCAGTACATACTTGAAACACAATTGCGGGTCTTCCGAGCCAAAGGAAATATAACTGCTGCGATGATTGATGATGATTGGCACCTGGGTCTGCAGGCTCTGGTTGCTGCGGTCATGACCCACGTAGCGATTCTTGAATGAGCCCCACACCAGATTGGTCAGCTCGCCCAGCACGTTGTTGAGCTCGCGAAAACTCCATGTCTCGCCCCCCTGACTGGCCGCATCATGACGAACCAAATCCAGTACCGCATCCTCACCGGCCTGGAACATCATGTAGCCGCGACACCAGTTGCTTTCGATGGAGATCATCGTAAACACCTCACCATAGATGATCCGGTCTTTGACAAGATACGGCGTTTCGATATCGATATCGCAATGGGTAAACAGCGATTCGAGCGAGGTCCGGGTGAATTCCGTAATGCCACGCACGAGGTCGTTGGGATAGACGCGACTGAAGATCGAGGAATCCAGGTTCGTACGCAGGGGCTGCAAATCAGCCAGGGTATAGGCACAACGGAACATGCCTGCATCTTTTTCGCTCAATCCTGCCATGCTGGCCACCGCATCACGGCGCAAGAAAATGGGCAGCTCCGGTCGGGATGCGTGAATCTCGCGCGCCAACGCCAGACCCTGACCAATCTGGCCGCCAAAACTCTCGTACAGCATGATGCCGCCAAGATCGACGTTGGATTTGAGAATCGACATCACGCTCGCCACACCCGTCTGCTGGGGTCGGATGCCGATCAGTCCGCACTCCTCGTAAAATGCTTTCATGCTGCCCAGATGAGCGCCTGCCTCATCCACGACCAGAACTTTGCTGACTACCTGTCTGTTGCTATTCATCGATCTGCCTTGCCTTTTTGTCCAGAGAAGCGGGCTCGTTATTGCATCAGACAACCCGAAGATCACCTTTTTTGAAGGTGTCTGCATGATGGCTTTCCTGTTCCAAACCCTCTTCGGACACCAAGGCCTCCTGGCGAGCCCGGTCAAGGCGAAGTGCTTCATTGCCATCGACATGCTCGGAAAAACTTTCCGGCAAGTTCACGACAATTTCAAACTGGCGGAAATCGGCACCCATGGCATCATCGACAAAATGGATTTCAATCTTGCCGTTTTCGCGTTTGACGAAATCATTGACAGCATCCATGCCGACACCGCGACCGGATACCTCGGTGATCTTGTCAGCGGTAGAGAAACCCGGACGGAATATCTGACGGGCAATTTCTTCGTCGCTGTGCGGTTCCGCCGCGGTAATCAGACCGTTTTCTATCGCCAGTTTGCGGATACGGGCCAGTGCCAGTCCGCGCCCGTCGTCACCCAGCCGGATCTGCAGCATATGGTCGACCACATCAAGATTCAGCCGGATCGTGCCAATGGCAGGTTTGTTTTGCCCAATCCGTTCTACGGGTGTTTCCAACCCGTGATCCATGGCATTGCGAATCAGGTGCATGAACACATTCTTGAGCATGGCGCTGGCCTGATTGCGCACCACAAAGCCGTTATCCTCGATCTTCACGATTGGTGCTTCCTTGCCCAACTCCCTGGCCAGCGAAGGAAGCGATTCAAACACTCCGGCCAGAACCGTGTCGATGGGCTCGGTCCCAAGCAAATGCAGGGCTTTGCGTACGGCATCGCGTGCGGCCACCAATTCATGAATATTGCTGGTGTTAACTTTCTCCAGACGATGAATGGTTTGCTGGATCTGCTGTTTGTCGACCATCAGATAACGCTCGACACTGCCGCGGCGACCTGGCCCCTTGCGACCCAGACTGATCTCGTTGATCTTGGCGTAACGCTCGATCATGGCTTTCACGTCCGCCAGTTCCTGCACCAGCATCACATGGTCCCAGGCAATATCGGGCCGCTGTTTGCGCAGTTGGTCGTAGGTATGTTCAGCACCATGCACGATGTCGGTCAGATGCTGCAGACCAAAGGTACGGGCGTTGCCCTTGACGGTATGCATATTGCGGAATAGTTGCGCAATCGCATCGTGACTCTGGTCAGGATACTGGCGAAGAACCTGCTCGTTTTCATCGATAAACTTGATTGAGCTGGCGATGAATTCGTGGAATTTTTCCTGTGGCACCGCCAGAATTTCACCGATGATTTCCAGCTCTTGCTTCTGCGCATTGGCTTCAGCTGCCAGCTTGCGCAATTCGGTCACATCGCGGACGCACAGCATCAAGCGAACCGTTGTGCCAGCATCGTCATTGATAGGCGACCAGTTCAGATCGAGAATCTTCACCCGGCCATCGGCCATCTTCTTTTCAATCTCGCCCACCATCAGATGCGAGTTGAACTCGAAGTTCATCACATCCTCGCCAATGCAGGCGCCGCCTACGGCTTCGACCTGGGCCAGCGTATCGGCCCCCAGGTTGGAGCCCGCAAAGACCAGATCCATCATGTCGCGACCAGCAATCTTTTTGGTCTCGAAAATGGTTTCAAGGTATGCCGAATACTCCGGGTGTACCTTGTTGCCATCGGTGATGGTCAGAATGCCCTGCGGCATATTCTGCAGCATGGTCTGGATATCGATGGTCTTTTGCTTCAGCTGCTCCGAGCTTTCCTGGATTTTGGCGATCATGCTGTTGAATGCCACAATCGAGTGCCCGATTTCATCCATCTGACCCACGGGCACGCGGCGGGTAAAGTCCTGACTCGAAGCAATCTCGCTCATCATGGCCTGCATGCGGCTGATCGGATGGGTGATCTGTCGATACAACAACACGCCCAATGCGCCCAGCGCAAGCATTGCAACCAGGGTGGCAATCGAGATGGTCGTCACCGCATTTGACAGATTCTGGTTCAAACCGGCGATCGCATTGTCTTTGCTTCGATTCTTCTCGATTCGCAAGGTATCAATCACCTGCCCCATTTCCCGCTGGTACTGGGCCACGCTGCCAAACAGGGTGGCTTGGGCCAGCTCGGTCTGACCGGCGAGCTTGAACTGGGTGGTTTCGTCAATTGCAGCGAAGTAATCATCAATGCCTTCTCTTGCCTGCTGCAACAAGCCTTTCTGCACATCGCCACTGGCAAGCTTGAATTGCTGATTCAGACTTTCTTTCAACACGGTTTTCTGTGCGATCAGTTTGTCTTTGACCTGTGTAGCGATGTTGGTATCCGGTGCGGTAACCAGATTCACCGTGGCCAACTGGATATCCTTGAGCTGAGTCACCAGGTCGGCAGCAGCCAGCGCGCTTGGTACTACGCCTTCGGTCACCGTTTTCACTTCGGAAGCATTATTTCTGGATTGAAGAACGCTATAACCGCCAATGGCGGCGATGGCGACGAAGGTCAAAACAACCAGAATCGTGATTCGATGTCGTAGATTCATTTTGTCTATCTTTCCTGGAAGGCGAAGATGGTTTGGATGGCTCAAGGCAGGTCAACCAACTGCCATGTACATGTAAGGTTCATACCGGTTCGAGCGCCATTATTTCAGTTCAATATGACCAAAAGATGACAAGTCTTGCGTGATTTATTGGTTAAAAATCGACAAGCCATTCCCTAATTCAGATCGGAAGTTAGAACCAGAAAATGCGAAGCCAGCAGGGTGGCGAGCTTTCAAAAGGCGGGGAAACGCTGATTTTTGTGATAGAGAAAAGGATTTCTTTGCCTTGTAACATCCCCTTCATTTTGTCCTGTTACCTTGAGTCCACTTTTGTTGTGTTGCTTGAATAAAATGGGTGTACTCAATGTTTTCTTCTACGCACGGGTTGGTTCGTAAATATGCCCGGCCATCAGCTTTAGATCTTTGTATCGGCACCCCTAGCGTCTCACCGGATACCGATAACGCCACGGTATTACAGCTGTTTGGGCAGTACCACGAACTGGTGAGTCTGCCAGTCGTGGAAGGAAACCGACCTTTTGGCTTGATCAATCGGCACATTTTCTTGTCGCAAATGGCCAAACCTTTTCACCGGGAACTCTACGACAAGAAAAGTTGCATCGCTTTCATGGACAAAACACCATTGGTTGTCGATGCCGCCACCACGATTGAAACGCTGGCAAGCCAGGCCGTCGCATCGGGCGATAAAGCGCTGGCCGATGGCTTCATCATCACGCAGGATGGACACTACCTGGGTCTGGGATTTGGTCTTGACCTTATTCGACGCGTTTCGGACATGCATGCCCGCCAGCACCAACACATCATGCAAAGCATTGAATATGCAAGCGTGATTCAGAATGCGATGCTGGGTACATCCAGGCAAGCACTGGCCAACACACTGACGGATTATTGCCTGGTGTGGGAACCCAGAGATCATGTCGGCGGCGATTGTTATCACTTTGTTGCGCATGCCGGCGGCTGGCTTGCCGCTGTCGTGGATTGCACTGGTCACGGGGTTCCAGGCGCCTTCATGACCTTGATATTCTCTTCTGCCTTTGATCGCGCTTTGGCGCTGCATGGTCCCAATGACCCGGCAAAGTTGCTCGGTGAAATCAACCGCTACATCAAAGATTCTCTTGGCCAGATTGCCGGGAACGCAAAGACTTCACAATCCAATGACGGTTGTGATGCCGTCCTGATATCCGTCGATACCATGGCGCAAACACTGACTTGGGCAGGCGCTCGAACATCCGTATTCCAACGTTCTGCTGCCACGGGAAAAACCGGGCAATTCGACGTGGATCGTATGGGGGCCGGTTATACCGATACGCCTTACGACTATGTTTGGTCCAACTACGAAACGACACTACTTCCCGGCGATCTGTTCCTGATCAGCACCGATGGCCTGATAGATCAGGTCGGTGGACCCAGGCAAATTGCTTATGGGAAACGGCGTCTGCAGGAAGTATTAGATCGCTGCCACACCCTTCCCATGCTGGAAATCGCCGGCGAATTGCTGCGAGAGCATGCAGTTTACCAAGCCGATCAGGTGCGGCGTGATGACTTAACTTTTTTCGGATTCAGAATTTAACAAGGCGTTCATTTAGCAATGAACGGAAAACTGACATGCAGGATGACAAGTATTACGAGTTTTTTGATTACGCCCATCAAAGAGACATTATCTTTTATTACGTGGGATATTTTTCTCAAAACATCATCAGTGCCATGGCGGAAACGGTGCGGCTTCACCTGGAGAAAAGCGGGGCATCGGGTGCGACTCGCCGCAAGCTGTTCTCAACGTTTGTCGAGATGGCACAGAATATCGTCCACTATTCAGCAAGCAGCCTGACCGCCCCGGATCAGATCGATGAGGTCCGTCACGGTTCGGTGTGTATTGGTCGGCGTGAAAACAAATATTTCCTGCTATGTGCCAATCCCGTCCATGTGGGCGATACCGACAAATTGCGCAAGCGGCTCGAACCGTTGCGCACCATGACGTTGGACGAGATAAAACGCGCCTACAAGGAATCCTTGCTTGCCGAAAGTCCCGCAGACAGCAAAGGGGCGGACTTGGGATTTCTCACCGTTGCTCGGGATGCCAGCGAGCCTATCGAGTTTGAATTTCGCTCCGGCGAGCCATCCGATATGGCTATGTTTTATCTGAAAGCGATCATTTGAAATCATGAATACTATCAAGATTGAGAATTTGCATATTCCTGGTACCGCCAGCACGCCAGAGGTGGATTTTTGGTTCGATACCCATCGACTCTCGCTTAAAGGTGAATCCTATCCAGAAAATGCTGCCGCTTTTTACGGCAAGATCATTGCAGGTACGCGCAGCTATCTCGCAGGATTGACGGGGAATGAAGTTATCGAAGCTCACGTTGCACTGGCGTATTTCAATAGTTCCAGTACCAAAATGCTATTCAGCCTGTTTGATGCACTCAATCAATCTGCCGAGAATGGCATCCATGTTGAGCTCCATTGGTACCATGATCGGGAAGATGACACGATCAAAGAGTTTGGTCAGGAATTGCATATTGATTTCCCCGCCCTCGACTTTCACGACCACGCGCTGGACTGACCGCCAATGTCCACACACGATCTTTTCGAGACTGAAAACGCGGTTTTGGCAGCAGCGCGCGTCATGGCCGAAAATGAAAACCTGTCCGCAGAAAAGTATCGGACTGCCCTGATTTCACTGACCGATCATTACCAGCGCATTGTGCGTGAATCCAAGCGTTTGATCGCCCGCAGCGATCGAGCTGAGCGCGAGTTGAATATCCTGAATACTCGGTTGCAGGAACTGGCAGCCGCCATGGAATACAAGGCGACGCATGATCCGTTAACAGGTATCTATAACCGGGGGGCCATTGTTGAGCGCATCACCCAATGTCTGAACCAATCCCCGGTTGCACTGATCGTGCTGGACATCGATCTGTTCAAGCGCATCAATGACGAGTTTGGCCACCCCAAAGGCGATGCGGTGATCTGCGAACTGGTTTCACGAGTACAGTGCGTGCTGAATGGCGTTGGCGCCATTGGCCGGGTGGGCGGTGAAGAATTCACCATTGTGCTGGCTGAATTCAGTCTTAATCAGGCCGTTGCATTGGCAGAAGACATTCGCGAAAACTTGAATCAATCGCCTTTGACCGCCCTGCCCCATCGATTGGTCACAGCAAGCTTTGGCGTGAGCTGGTGCCCCACAGGAACCTGTTTTGACGATGCCTATGGCTGTGCCGATACCGCGTTATACGAGGCAAAACGACAAGGACGCAATCGCGTAATGCACACCGGTATTTGCAACCCGCCCAGTCTGCCCAAAATGAGCCATTGCGTCTTGCGAGAAAATCAATCGGAATCCCGTCGATCACGGGTTTGATTATTCCGCCCAATCGGGCATAAGAAAAGGACCCTGTCTTCCGACAGCGTCCTTTTTAAATACGCTGAGACTGGCCTACAAGCGGAAACGCGTTACGGAATCACGCAGTTCGGCAGCCAGATTTTCCAGAGACTGCACGTTGTCATTGGCAGCACGAACCGATTCTGCGGATTCTTCCACCATATGCGCAATGCGTTCTACGTTTTCCGCCACGCTGTTGCTGGCTTGAGTTTGCTCGGCAGTTGCACTCGCAACAAATCGTACCTTGCTGAGCGTAGCCGCTGCGCCTGCATTGATTTCGCGCAGCGCATTGGCTGCATCGCGGGCCATTTCAACACTGAGCGAAACTTTTGGCTTGACCGATTGCATGCTGCCAACGACCAAGCCAGTGTCTGCCTGGATCGCCCCAATCATTGACGAAATCTGGCCGGTGGCATTCGTGGTGCGTTCGGCCAGTTTGCGTACTTCATCCGCGACAACTGCAAATCCACGTCCTTGCTCACCCGCTCGTGCGGCTTCAATCGCGGCATTCAGTGCCAGCAAATTGGTCTGGTCGGCAATATCCTTGATGACGTTGGCAATGCCGCCAATTTGATTCGAGCGGTCAACCAACCCTTCAATCAGCGTGGATGCGTCGGATATCTGCAAGGACACGCCTTCGATTGTTTGCGATGCATTGTTGACCAGCTTTTCCCCGTTCGCGGCCAGGACACTTGAGCGCTCCGAGTTTTCCGCCGTTTCACGCGCATTGCTCGATATGTGGTCAATACTGACAACCAGTTCTTCGATAGCCGCGGCGGTCGAGGACGTCGCATCTGCGGAATGTCGCGAAGCCTCGTTGATATGCTCCATCTGGTTGGTTAATCCAGAGGAAGCTTCACCTAAAAGCTTTGCGCCATGTTGAATGCTTTCAATCATTTGGCGCAGGCTGGTTTGCATCCGTGCGACCGCCCCCAGCAAGCTGTCAGAGCTGAAGCGACCCTCCAGATTCTGACTTAAATCGCCGCCAGCAATCGCCAAAGCAACTTCAGCAGCATAGTCTGGCTCACCGCCAAGCCGGCGATAGATGCCGCGAGCCATGATGGTCGCCAAGCCGACGACAACCATCAGCACCAAGAGTCCGATGCCTACAAAATACAAGGCGAGGCTCCAAAAGGCTGAGTCAATATCGTCGACAAAAACGCCAAAGCCAATAACCCAATCCCATCCCGCGATTTTGGTAACACCATTGATCTTCGGTACGGGAACATCCCCCCCCGGTTTCTTGGTCAAGTCATCGAAATAGGCAAAGTCGACGGTTGCCAATTTATCCAGATAGTTCTGCCAGTTGGTCTTGCCGTTTGCCTGTACCGCGCCGAAATCCACCTTGCCAATCACATCCGGATTGGGGTGCACCAAGCCCAAGGCGCCGACAGTACGCGCCCATAGATAACTTTTCTTTTCATCACGCAGGCTCGTCAAGGCTTCGATTGCTCTGGCCTGTGCTTCATCTTTGGAGAGTTTTCCGCTTTGTTCCAACGATTGGTAATAGGCAACCTGCTTGGTCGCCAGATTGAGCACAGTATGAATCTCATGGCGGCGGTCTTCCAGCATGGTTGATCGCAAAGTGCTTAAGGCAAAGCCGGACAAAAGGATCAGTCCCAGTACGGCGCACGTCACCAGAACAGCAAGTCGTTTCGATAAATTCATGTTTATCCCAATTAGGTTATGGTTTCTGGCGTTGGTCCGAGTTATCAACAAAAATCGGGGGTGGCGGACTGTATAGTTTTCTTATGGAAACAGGCAATAAAGACAGCACTCAAGCTAATCTGCTGTTGATGTGGCGCAAACAACAATCCCCGACAGAAGGGGTTCATCGCCTCTCTGACGGCAGTAACACCAGTGAATAGTGCGTACTCGGTTAGGTTGATGTGTTTCGGAAGAAAGCCTGTTGATTCTGGCAGGCGCGCATCCGGTACAGATGGATTGCACCGGACAAGGTCATGACGAAACTCAGTTAGTCGACAATTGATTGGCCAGGAATGAAAGATATGACTTGGCGTTTTACCTGACTTTCACGTGGAATAGCCTGCAGAGAACTTCAGTTATCTTGTTGCTCTAGTGGCAATAGTATATTTGTCGTTACCCGTTTTCGCGGCAGGGTAACACGGAACAATGTTCCTTTACCCAACTCACTACGCACATCAAGCTGTCCTTGATGGCGCTGAACAATACCATAAGCCAGCGCAAGACCCAGACCCGTTCCCTTGCCAATCGGCTTAGTGGTAAAAAACGGCTCGAAAATTTTGTCTTTATGCTCTGGATCGATTCCCTTGCCCGTATCCTCAACCTCAATCCAAACGTTTTCACCTTCCACACCTGTTCGCAAATAAATAATGCCCCGGTCCTCAATCGCTTGAGCTGCATTCACGATCAAATTCATAAAGACCTGATTCAACTGACCGGCAATGCATTCAATATCGGGGAGTCCCGCATAATCCTTGATGACCTCGGCTTTATACTTTATTTCATTCCAGGCTATGTTGAGTGTGCTTTCCAGTCCTTGTTCGAGGTTGGCGAACTGCCACTCGGCCGAATCAACGCGCGAAAAATCTTTCAAGTTTTCAACAATTTTTTTAACGCGATGCACCCCATCGATCGATTCATCAATCAGGTTGGCAATGTCTTCCTGCAGAAAATCGAGATCAGCAATCAATTTTGCCTGCACAATGCCCGCCAGTAACTCGGCATGTCCGGACAAAGCGTGTTCGGCTTTTTGATAGGCATCCAGCACCCGTAGCAGATTATCCACCTGCCCTTTGAGCGAACCCAGATTGGAATAAACAAAACCGATTGGATTATTAATCTCGTGGGCTACCCCGGCGGCTAATTGCCCTACCGAAGCCATTTTTTCGGATTGCACGAGTTGGTTGCGCGCTTTTTCAAGACCCTGGTTAAGCGCATCAAGGTCCTGAAACGCTTTAAGCAACTCCGTCTGACTTTCCTTGCGCTCAGAAATATCGCGCAGAACAACAAGGGCATGCGTATCGTGATCGAGTTCCGGGAGCAAGGTAGCCGATACTTCAACGTCAATCAGGCTACCATCTTTGCGCCAGAATACATCTTCAATGAAATAAAGTGCCCCTCCATTATTGAGCCAAGCAAGCGGGCTTTCACTCTCCAGGTACGGTCTGCCATCACGACGCTTGAATTGCAGCAAATCATGAAGCTTATTGCCAACAAGTTCTTCTTCGGTCCAGCCAAGCATGTATTGCGCCGCACGATTGGCACGGGTGATTCGTTGAGCTTGATCAAGCCCGAGAACACCTTCGGACATCGTATGCTGCACAATATCGGCCCATTCTTGCTGAAGATTTGAACACTGTTCGTTCATAGCGTCTCCAATCTTGGGGCCTTGCGCTGACGCTCGACCATGTCGAGAAAAGTGCGCACAGTTTCTGGACCAAACGATTCACGCATACCGGCATAAACCGGCGCCATCAGTGCCTTGAATGCACTCTGATCAGGCCGGTCAATCTGAACACCATTACTGGCGAATTCAGCCAGTTGTTCTGTTTCCCGCGACCGGGTTAACTGACGCATAAGTTGTCCAGCTTTACGCGACTCCTCATGAAGAATCATTTGCTGGGTAGGTGTGAGATTATCGAACCGGTTTTTATTGAACACGTGCGCGAGAGTGCCATAGCTGTAATTGAGCAAGCAGAGATACTTTTGGGTTTGTTGCAAGCCAAGCGCATGAATAATCTCGATCGGATTTTCTTGGCCATCTATCAAGCCTTGCCGGATAGCACGGGCAAGCTGCTCAAATTCAACCATCACCGGAGTGCTACCCAAGGCACGAATCATGTTTTGACAAAGCGGCGTCGTAGGCACCCGAATTTTCAACCCCCGCATATTTTCAGGGTCAAGAATGGGGTGCCTGGAGTTGGTAATTTGGCGAAATCCCCATTCCCAACTACCGAGATAGACCATCCCTGTTTTTTCAAGATCGGGACGTACATGATCGGCGAATTCACCGTCGAGAACGCGATCTGCGTGAGCATAATCATCAAACGCAAATGGAGCACCGATACAACCAAAGATTTTTGAGCAAGCGCGCAAGCGGTCATGCGCGGGTAGCGCCATGTCGGCATAGCCATCAATGACCATGTCAACAAGCACCGGCTGATTGACCAATTTACTGATCGGAACTGCGGCAATCGTGATTTGTCCGTTGGTACGCCGCGCCACATTGTCGACAAATTGCTTCACGGCAGCCAAGGTTGACTGGCTATTGTCTGGGTATATCAAAAGAAGGGGTTTGAATTTGCTCATGTTTGGCTAGTTTCGTTCGTTGTTTCACTCACCTCGATACAACTCGGAAATACATGATTTGGTAAACAACATGCCAAGCTTAAACATCTAGTTTTGCAACTCATTTCCTCATTGCAACCAACTTACTACATTACACGAATTCTGTATGAAACATACCTAAAAATAAGCGTTTAGCATGCGCTGTTGAATACGGCCTGCTGGTTTTACTATAAGGGATGACTTCGCCATATCCAATTGCCATCAATGCATCAAAAGAGAACGCATAAAGTGCTACCTCTTGTTTTGGCCACTCCAGCCAGGCTGATGCAACATATTTGCCACACAGCGAAAATAGTTTTGTAACGCCGAGTAACAGGGACGCCATTTCCCCCCATGTCAGATTGAAGCATTAAATCAAGGCAGATTAAGCGGTTGCTGAAAGCGGGTTGATAACTTGACATGCATCAACAAACCAAGACCAGCCGGTTGCAAAACTGCGGCGTTAGTAGTTGCTATTGAAGATTTAATGAAAATGGTTTTCAATACGGTCTGTTCCTGTTAGAACCAAGAATTGAAAAGGGCCACTCAGTCCATTCGCTTTGCCGTTTAAAGCGAATCAAACAGAAGGCTTTATTACGCCAACAAGTAGTCAAAGCAACAATAAAGTAAGCTACCGAACAGCTTAACTGGCACACTTTCTAATTTTTCGTAGTACCCATTTCATTCTATCGCACGCCTTACGAAGTCGATCACCCGACATGGTAATCCAAGGCCGACATCGTTCCGTTGCGCTTGTTTGGTCATGGCAGGACAGCAATTTCTGGCCCGGTTATTCATCCTTCATGGAGATAACCTTTTGTACCCATCTGGTTTTTGATGTCGCATTGTTCCTCGCAACATCATTCGTGCCGGGAAAGCGCAGACGCCCTTTCCATTTGTAAGGTAGGAAGATGATAAACAGTAAATACCCTCGCTCCTTTCAAGGGCTATCTCTGATCGGTGCAGCCCTGCTCTCCGGTTGCCAAGGAGGTATTCTTGACCCGAAAGGTCAGATTGCCTCAGATGAAAAATCCTTGATCATCACGGCTACTTTGCTGATGTTGCTCGTGGTTATTCCGGTCATCGTGCTGACCTTGGTTTTTGCCTGGAAATATCGAGCGGGCAATCAAGGTGCAACATACACACCCAAGTGGGCACACTCGATCAAAATTGAAATTATCGTCTGGCTTATTCCTTGCATCATTGTTGCGTTCCTCGCCATGCTGACATGGAACAGTACTCACCGGCTCGATCCTTACCGGCCACTCGATTCCGCCAAAAAACCCATCACGATCGAAGTGGTTTCCTTGAACTGGAAGTGGCTGTTTATCTACCCGGAACAGAACATTGCCACGGTCAACCAGATTGCATTTCCGACCAATGTTCCGGTGAACTTCAGGATCACCTCCGATTCGATCATGAATTCATTCTTCATTCCGCAGCTGGCCGGTCAAATCTACACCATGGCTGGCATGCAGACGCAACTGCACCTGATTGCCAACGAACCAGGCACCTATCAAGGGTTTTCGTCCAACTACAGTGGCGCAGGATTCTCTGGAATGAAGTTCAATGCCATCGCACTGGCAACGCCGGCCGAGTTCGATGCCTGGGTGAAGCATGCTCGGGAGGATTCCGGCAAAACCCTGGACACGCAGGCCTATGACAATCTGGCCAAGCCCAGTGAAAATAACCCGGTAGCGTTCTTTTCTTCGGTTTCTCCCCACATGTTCGACACCGTGCTGAACAAGTACATGACCATGCCAGCCGGAGCCAGTCCCATGGCACCGGCGGAAATGGACAAGACAATGCAAAAACCCGCTGCAGCAACACACATAGTGCCTGCAGGCGTGGACAAGACAATGCACATGCCAATGGTTGTTAAGGAGTAAGAAAACAATGTTCGGAAAACTGACCCTGGAAGCCATTCCCTTCCACGAGCCGATCATCATGGTGACACTGGCAGGCGCAAGCCTGGCGGGTCTCATGCTTTTGGCAACCATCACTTATTTTGGCAAATGGCGCTATCTCTGGACGGAGTGGTTGACCTCGGTCGACCATAAGCGCATCGGCGTGATGTACATCATCGTCGCCATGCTCATGCTGGTCCGTGGTTTTGCCGATGCAATCATGATGCGCACCCAACTGGCTCTGGCCACCAACGGGCATCTGGGCGTCTTGCCACCGGAACACTATGACCAGATTTTCACCGCTCACGGTGTGATCATGATCATCTTCATGGCCATGCCGTTCATGACCGGCCTGATGAACATCGTGGTGCCGTTGCAGATCGGCGCGCGCGACGTTGCCTTTCCATTTCTGAACTCCTTGAGTTTCTGGCTGCTGGTTTCGGCGGTCGTGCTGATCGATCTTTCGCTTGGGGTCGGCAATTTTGCCCGCACCGGCTGGGTCGCTTATCCACCTTTATCAGAACTGACATACAGCCCGGATGTGGGGGTCGACTATTACACGTGGGCATTGCAGATTGCGGGGATAGGAACCACGCTGACAGCCATCAACTTCCTGGTGACGGTGATCAAGATGCGCGCGCCCGGCATGAAATTGATGCAAATGCCGATTTTCACCTGGACCTGCACCTGGGCCAACATCCTGATCGTGGCATCGTTTCCGATCCTGACCGGTTTGCTGGCCATGCTGAGCCTGGATCGCTATCTGGATTTCCACTTCTTCACCAATGAAGCCGGTGGCAATCCTATGATGTATATCAATCTGTTCTGGGCATGGGGACATCCCGAGGTATACATCCTGATCCTGCCCGCTTTCGGCGTGTTTTCGGAAGTGATTTCAACCTTCTCCGGCAAACGCCTGTTTGGTCACACATCCATGATCGTGGCCAGCGGCATTATCTCGGTGCTCGGCTTCATTGTCTGGCTGCACCACTTTTTCACGATGGGCTCCGGCGCGGATGTCAATGCGTTCTTTGGCATTGCGACCATGATCATCTCGATTCCGACCGGGGTAAAACTGTTCAACTGGCTTTTCACCATTTACCAAGGCCGTTTGCGCTTCACTTCTCCGGTATTGTGGACGTTGGGTTTCATGGTGACGTTCTCGGTCGGCGGCATGACCGGTGTTTTGATGGCCCTGCCCGGCGCCGACTTCATGTTGCACAACAGCTTGTTTTTGATTGCCCACTTCCACAACACCATCATCGGCGGTGCGGTATTTGGTTACCTGGCCGGGTTTGTGTTCTGGTTCCCCAAGGTATTCGGCTTCAAGCTCAATGAAAAACTGGGCAAAACCGCCTTCTGGTTCTGGCAGAGCGGCTTCTACTTTGCCTTCATGCCACTGTACGTACTGGGCTTTCTGGGCATGACGCGCCGCCTGAACCATACCAACAACCCGGACTGGAACATTTGGCTGTATTTGGCCTGTTTCGGCGCAGTGCTTATTTTGTGCGGTATCGCCAGCCAGTTCGCGCAAATTTTTGTGAGCGTTCGCGATCGCAAAGCCAACCTGGATCTCACCGGCGATCCGTGGAATGGCCATACATTGGAGTGGTCTACCTCTTCTCCGGCACCGTTCTATAACTTCGCCCAATTGCCCGTGGTGCATGACATCGATGCCTTTACCGACATGAAGGAAAAGGGCATCGCCTACGTGGCTCCTGCGCAATACGCCCCGATTCATATGCCGAAAAATACCGCCACCGGTGTATTCATTGGCGCGTTTGCAACCGCAGCCGGTTTTGCCGCCATCTGGCATATCTGGTGGTTGGCAATTATCGCCCTGCTGGCCATTGTTGCCAGCTTCCTGGTTCGCGCTTACGACGACAATCTGGACTACTACGTGCAACCCGATGAAATTGAAGCGATCGAACGTGGGCGGATGAAGAAACTCGGCAGCAGCGAGCATATTTACGACAAGCCAGAGATAGCCGCACCGACGCTGTTCGGCCTTGAGGCAAGTACTGTGGAGCAGGTTTAAAACACCATGACAACTTACGCAATTAACGCAAACGACCCAGCCGCTCATGCCCATGAGCACCATGACAGCGGCTCGCAAACCGTGTTCGGCTTCTGGCTCTACCTGATGACGGACTGCATTTTATTCGCCAGTGTATTTTCGGTTTACGCTGTTCTCGTCAAGAACACAGCCGGCAGCGTCAGCGGCAAGGATATCTTCGATCTCAAGTATGTATTGATCGAAACATTCGCCTTGCTGTTCAGTAGCATCACCTACGGTTTTGCCATGGTGTTGGGCAACAAGGGCAATAAAGCAGGTCTGATCAGCTGGCTGGGCGTGACCTTTCTGTTCGGCGCCTTGTTCATCGGCATGGAAGTCAACGAGTTTCATCACCTGATCGGTGAAGGTCACGGACCTTCAGCCAGTGCCTTCTTGTCTTCTTTTTTTGCCCTGGTCGGCATGCACGGCTTGCACGTCACCGCAGGTCTGCTGTGGATGGTCATTCTGATGCTGGAAGTGGGTAAAACCGGATTATCGACGCGAGTAATGACGCGACTGAATTGTCTGAGCCTGTTCTGGCACTTTTTGGACATCGTCTGGATCTGTGTTTTCACGGTCGTTTACCTGAAAGGAGCCATGTAAATGAGTCATGCCAATCACCATGAAAACCCGGCGAGCCACGGCAGCGTGAAGTCTTATGGAATCGGTTTCTTGCTGTCGGTTATTTTGACGGTCATCCCATTCTGGATGGTCATGGCCGGCAACCTTAGCAAACAGGCTACGCTGATCACCATCTTCGCTTTTGCCGTCGTGCAGATTCTGGTGCACCTGAAATATTTCCTGCACCTGA
Organism: Formivibrio sp.; assembly: GCA_031291275.1. Classification (GTDB taxonomy): domain Bacteria; phylum Pseudomonadota; class Gammaproteobacteria; order Burkholderiales; family Chitinibacteraceae; genus Formivibrio. The sequence goes on along the minus strand of JARLJJ010000308.1, from coordinate 10,506 downwards.
ACTTCTCCACGGAAGGCCGTTTCAACACCTTTGCCTTCATGTTCACTGCGCTGATTATCGTCATGCTGGTCGGACTGTCGGTCTGGATCATCTTCAGCGCCAACGCGCTGATGATGTCCTGAGAGAGACTCACGTGAAATTCAAGCGCTATCTGGAAGTCACCAAACCCGGCATCATTTTCGGCAATCTGATCTCGGCTGCGGGCGGTTTTCTGCTTGCAGCCAAGGGAGTTGTTGACTACGGCTTGCTCGCGGCAACCTTGATTGGGTTGTCGCTGGTTGTCGCTTCTGGATGTTCGCTGAACAACTGTATTGATCGTGATATCGACGACAAAATGGCACGTACCCGGAACCGCGTTTTGGTGACGGGTGCCATGTCACTCAAGGCTGCCCTGGCACATGGTCTATTGCTGGGCGTTATCGGATTCTGGACGCTCTATCACTGGACCAACCTGCTGGCATTTGGCTGCGCCCTGTTCGGCTTCGTGATTTATGTCGGGGTATACAGCCTCTACATGAAACGCTACTCGGTTTACGGCACGTTGATCGGCAGTTTGTCGGGCGCGGTTCCCCCCGTGGCCGGTTACTGCGCCGTGACAGGCCGCCTGGATATGGGCGCGGTGATTCTGCTGCTGATGTTCTGTCTGTGGCAAATGCCACACTCCTATGCCATTGCCATCTTCCGTTTCAAGGACTATGAAGCTGCCTCGATTCCCGTCTTGCCGGTGGTTCAAGGCATTTCCAAGGCCAAACGACAAATTGTGATCTACATCCTGGCATTCACAGCAGCAACAGTGATGTTGGTTGTGGGCGGCTATGCAGGTTATGGCTATTTGGCCGTAGCATGCGCCACAAGCCTGTGGTGGCTTCGAATGGCGCTGTCTGGATACAAGAGTGATACCGACGATAAGGTCTGGGCGCGGCGTGTCTTCCTCTTCTCTATTATCACCATCACCTCACTCAGTGTGATGATGGCCGTTGATCCCCAAGTGCCTTTGCCGGCCATGCTGGCCTACGTTTCCTAAAAAACGTATGACTTTACGGTGACATCCATTGCCTCTGGCAATGGATGATTATCTTGATGCCGCTTCTTGGCCAGAAGGCAGGATTACCGGCTACGCCTTGGCAACAAACCACTTTCATCTCATGGTTGTTTTTGTGCGATTCAGAGTGCATGTTTAAAGCAGAGCATTGGAATGCGATCAACCGGTAGTGAGTCTCCACCCTGCGATGAGGGCTAATCGCTTAATGGCCAGACTGCATGACAGCCATCGCCACCTCTTGGAGGTATCTGCATCATGCCATCACATAAGCACTCTTGTCTGACCGAACCAAATTCTGACGACGGCATTTATCGAATCAGAAAAGCGCTCGATCAGGCCCATTTGCTCACCTCACGCGATGTTATTTTGTTTGCCCGAGAGGCTCCACCTTCCCGCGTCTCGTTTTGCTCCATCCCTTCCCATCACAGTTGTTGAAACGTGAGATTCATCGTGAGATCACTGTTTAAATTCACGGGATCGATACCTGGCAGAGGAATGATCTAGCCTCGGTACTCGTAGCTGTCCTTATCTCTCTGCATCAGGAGGCAAAATGGTCCAGCAAGAAAACCCACTCCCGGAAACGTCGATTACCAATGAAGAAGTTCGGCAGAGGAAAGCCTTTCTTGAATTTACCGACAGCGATGTGGCGGTGCTCGAAAGTATCAATGAAGTTGCCGAACACTACGCGGATTCCGTGATTCAGGATTTTTACCGTCATTTGCTGACATTCGAAGAAACGAAGGCATTCTTTACTGATCCTGCAGTATTGGCGCACGTTCAACAGATGCAAAAGGCGTATTTCATGCGCCTGACGCAAGGCAATTACGATCAGGAATACGTTGCCAACCGCATCAAGATCGGGGCGATTCACGAACGTGTCGGCTTGCCGCTCAAATCCTATTTCGGTATGTATTGCTTCTATCTGCGGGCAGTTCTTAAACGCTTGAGAGACGAATTCAAGGAAAGCCCCGAGCACGCCTTCGCTACCTTTAGTTCTCTGATGAAGCTCACCTTCCTGGACATGGGGCTGGCAATTGATACCTATATTGCATCGCGTGAACGCACTATCCAGGGACAGCAAGAGGCTATCCGCGAGCTCTCAACACCAGTACTCCTTCTCCGCCCCGGCCTGCTGCTTCTGCCGATTATTGGACTCATCGACACCCAGCGCGCACGCCAATTGACTGAACAACTTTTGCATTCAGTGCGTTCTAGCCGAGCCAAAGTCGTGGTCATCGACGTAACTGGCGTGCCATCCGTCGATACAAAAGTGGCTAACCACCTGGTTCAGACCGTTGAAGCTGCGCGCCTGATGGGCGCGGTATCCATCGTCACTGGCATCGCGCCTGATATTGCACAAACCATGGTCAGACTGGGCATTGATCTGATGCGCATCAAGACGGTTGGTGACCTGCAAAGCGGCATTGAAGAGGCCGAACGTTTGCTTGGTTACAAGGTTGTCAAAACTGATGAGCTGGAAACCGCTGAGGGGAAGCGTCCACTATGAACCATTCGCGGGCACCGATCCTGAAACTGGGTAAAACGCTGATCGCATCGGTACAGGAAACCTTGATGGATGCGGATCTGGTCGGACTGCGCGATGAGCTGGTGGCTGAAGTCAAACTCTATCGGGCAACCGGCGTCATCATTGATGTGACTGTTCTCGACGTGCTTGATTCGTTTGCTGCCCGTACCTTGCGAAATATCGCCCAGATGACCCAATTAATCGGTGCCAGAACCATCATTGTCGGCATCCAGCCTGATGTAGCGTTCTCCATGGTGCAACTGGGCTTAACACTCACGGGTATCGAAACCGCGCTGGATCTGGAAGATGGATTGGCACTTCTTGACGTTAACTTAGGCCATGAACATCGTGTCTGATGAATTATGCGTTCCTATTTGCAGCGAGGCTGACCTTGTCACCGCACGTTTGCGAGGACGAGAGATCGCCTCTGCCCTGCACTTTTCTTCGAGCGAGCTCACGCTGATTGCTACGGCCATCTCAGAAGTTACACGCAACATCATCAGTTATGCCGGCAAAGGAGAACTCAAGCTGGGACTCGTGAGACAGGGTCAGAAAACCGGCGTCATGATCGTTGCACGCGATAATGGCCCGGGTATCGCCGATCTGTATTCGGCAATGCAAGATGGATACAGCACCTCCGGGGGGCTGGGCCTTGGACTGCCCGGTTCAAAAAGACTGATGGACGAGTTCGAAATCGCCTCCGATGTCGGGAAAGGGACCACTGTGACCATGACCAAATGGAAAGAGTAGCCAGCATGCTGAACGCTGGAAAACCTGTCTATGAATATGCTGTTGCCAGTCGTGCACTCACCGGGGAGCGGCAATCGGGGGATGCTTCGCTGGTGCAAGCAACCAATAACGGCGTGCTTATTGCCGTCGTAGATGGCCTTGGGCATGGCAATGAAGCGGCCGAAGCGGCCGCCACCACGATCAACATCCTGCGGGAATATGCTAACGAGCCGATCATTTCGCTGTTTCAACGATGTCACGAAAACTTACAGAAAACACGTGGCGCGGTCATGGCTCTGGCTGCACTAGAATCTACCCAGTCAATGCTTACTTGGGCTGGCATTGGCAACATTGAAGCCATCTTGATCGCATCCAGACAAGACCCACTGCGTAAAGACCGCTATTTAACCAATCGCAATGGCGTGGTCGGCTACCGCCTGCCTGCCATAGAAACCAAAAGCATGATCATCTCCCCTGGTGATTTGCTGGTTTTTGCGACGGATGGAATCCATGAGCGGTTTCTTTCTGAGGAATTCTCCCGAGGCGCTCCCGATCAATTAGCTCGACTTATCCTCGAGCGACACGGCAAGACAACTGACGACGCGTTGGTTCTGGTTTTGCGCTGGCTGGGTTGTTCCGTCGTTACGGAGGAAAGCAATCACCATGCGTGCTGACAAACGCGATTATGCGGCTGATTATGAGGTAGCTTTTTTCGACTACCTGGATGGGGGTGATGAAGAAATTGCCTTGCAGCGCGCCTACGAGTTGGGCCGCAGGGCAATTGCCGGCGAACAGAGCATTCTCGGGCTGATCAGCCTTCACTCCCGGTTACTACAGGAACTGACATCACACAGCACCACCGCTGCGCCTCGCGGACAGACCCATGTACGTAGCGAAGCATTTCTTACCCAGGTCATGGCCCTGTTCGAGATGACCCACCGCCAGACCCTGGAAATGAACCAGTCGCTGCGCGATAGTGAGCGGCGCAAAACCGCAATCCTCGGCAGTGCCTTCGATAGCATTATTGCCTTTGATGCCACTGGCCGCATTCTCGACTTCAATCCGGCATCCGAGCAAATGTTCGGTCATACCCGATCGCAGGTTATCGGCCATGATTTGGCTGATCTCATCCTGCCGATTACTCTGCGCGAGGCCTTTCGCCAGATGCTCGGCTTCTACCAGGAGGATGGCGAAGGCTCGACCATTGGGCAACGAGAAGAAATCATCGCATGCCGCGCCGACGCCAGTGAATTTCCCGCAGAAATGGCCATCGCCTTTATTGATGTCGATGAAGCTCCGTTCTTCACCGCATATGTCCGCGACCTCACAGAACGCAAAGCCTATGAAGCTAAAATCGAGTATCTGGCAACACACGATGCCCTAACCCATCTGGCCAACCGCAATCTGCTTAAAGACCGCATTGAACAGGCAATCGCACAAGGCATGCGCTTCCAAGATCAAGCGCTGGCCGTGCTCTGTGTCGGCATCGAGCGTTTCAAATTCATCAACGACAGCATGGGACATTTGTTCGGCGATGCACTGATCAAGGACATTGCCAGCCGTTTGCAGCAAAGCGTGCGCGATGGGGATACCGTTGCACGGCAAAGCGGCGATGAGTTCGTAATAGTCATGGCGGGATTGAAAGAAGGCGTTCAGGACGCTTTGCGCGGTGCCAGCGAAATCCTTGCCATATTCATGCAACCGTTTGCGGTTGATGGTCATTCCATTCATCTGACATGCAGTATCGGCACAAGCCTCTACCCTGACGACGGCAAAGATGTTGAAAAATTGCTCGCCAATGCCGATACAGCCATGCACCGCGCCAAAGCTGCGGGGGGTGGCACCATTCAGTTTTATACGCGGGATCTGAGTATTTTCGCGGCTGAACGAGTCAAGCTTGAGAATGCACTTTGGGGCGGTCTGGAGAAAGGAGAATTCAGCCTGTATTACCAGCCGCAAGTTCGTGTTGCAGACGGCGTCATCGTGGGCGCCGAAGCGCTGATCCGTTGGCAGCACCCGGAACTGGGCATGATTTATCCCGCACGGTTCATCACCCTGGCCGAGGAAACCGGCCTTATCGGGCCGATTGGCGAATGGGTGCTGGCTACCGCCAATGCGCAGAATCACAGCTGGCAGCACGATGGTCTTCCTGCACTACGAATGGCAGTCAATGTTTCACCACGACAATTCCGCCATGACGGCATTCTGAACGCACTGGAGTCGTTGCTTGCAACCAGTACGCTGACGCCAGGTTCACTGGAAATCGAGGTTACTGAGAGCAGCTTGATGGAGGATATCGACGAATCAATCCGCATCCTCAACAGACTTCGGACACTGGGTGCCAGCATCTCGCTCGACGATTTCGGCACAGGCTATTCATCACTCGCCTACCTGCGACGATTGCCAGTCGACAGACTCAAGATCGACCAGTCATTCGTGCATGAAATGGAATCGGATGCGCAGGCGCGAACGATGGTCAAAGAAATCATTCATCTATCGCAAGCCTTCGGTTTAAGTATCATTGCCGAAGGGGTTGAAACAACCGGTGAGCTGGCTTTCCTCGCAGACAACGGCTGCGATGAATACCAAGGGTATCTCTTTGCCAGACCCTTGCCCGCGAGCGAGTTTGAACGCTTGCTACGAAAAAGTTGTTTGCGCTGATAATTAACAGGCCAATAATTCGCCGACTCGGTGTAACAATTGCTATTGGTTCTAGATTTTGACCTGCGTGGGAACAGTGATGCGCAGGCTGATGAAGTGGGCCAAGGTTTCCGATGATGAAAAGCCACGATCACTCAGTGCAAAATGCATCCGCGATGCGCTCCCAATCAGTCTTGCCAAACTGGTTGACTGCTAATGGGTAGAATCAGGTACTCACACAATCGGCCTTTGCTGCCGGTTGCGGTTTCCAGAAACCGGCCTTCCGATGGCTGCTCCGCTCAGGTTGCGGCCGTCCCCATTGTCAGCAGATCGATCTGAATCAATGAGTTAGTTCCATATCTGGCCGGCAAAGGCGGTTGCCATAGAAAGATCTTGGTCGCCTAGTACAATGAACCCGCCCGCGAATTTTGCGGGGGGCAAGCTCATGAAGCAATCCCGTCCAGCTCCGACAAGCTTTCCGGCGAGAGCGCAAGCCGCGCGGCGGCAAGGTTCTCGCGGAGGTGAGTAACTGACGACGTGCCGGGGATCAACAAGATGTTGGGCGACCGGTGCAGCAACCAGGACAATGCGACCTGCATTGGCGTGACCCCGAGTCGGCAGGCAACGTTCGATAGAGTAGAAGACTGTAGTGGCGAAAACCCGCCGAGTGGAAAGAACGGCACATAGGCGATACCTTTGTGGGCAAGTTCATCGATCAGCGCATCGTCGTGCCGATGTGCCAAATTGTAATTGTTCTGAACGCAGACGATTTCGCAAATGCTACGTGCTGCCTCAATCTGTGCCCGAGTGACATTGCTCAACCCGATGTGACGCACTAACCCCTGTTGCTGAAGCTCTGCCAAGGCACTGAGTTGTGCCTCGATAGAGCCTTCGGCTGGTTGATGCACGTCGAACATGCATCGCAGATTGACGACATCGAGCACATCGAGGCCCAGATTACGGAGATTGTCGTGAACCGCTTGGGTCAATTCTGTGGGCGAAAAGGCCGCAATCCATGATCCATCCTCGCCTCGCCGGGCACCAACCTTGGTGACAATGGCTAGGTCGTCAGGGAAGGGATGCAACGCCTCGCGGATGAGTTGGTTGGTTATGTGCGGGCCATAGAAATCACTGGTATCAATGTGGTTCACTTCGTTCGAAACGGCCTCGCGCAGGATGGTCAACGCCGCTCCACGATCCTTGGGCGGGCCGAATACGCCGGGGCCCGCGAGTTGCATAGCGCCATAGCCGAGCCGATTCACGGTGTAGCTACCGAGCTTATAGCTTTCCGATTTGTCGATGTTGGGCATGATTGAATCTCCTGGTGGGTTTACTTGAGGCCATGCTAATCGTGGACTGTTTGTTTTACAATTAGCCATAATCGGTACGGGCTGTGCTATTTTTAGAACAATGGAAATCGACCTAAATGATTTGAACGCCTTCCTCGCGGTGGCGAACGCCAAGGGTTTTCGCGACGGCGCACGGGCAAGTGGCGGCAGCGCTTCCGGGCTCAGTGAGGCGGTGCGTCGGCTGGAAACCTTACTCGGTGTCAGGCTATTCCATCGCACTACGCGCAGCGTGGTCCCTACAGAGGCCGGGCAGCGCTTGCTCGAACGGCTGCGCCCCGCCTTGAACGAGGTCCAAGCAGCTCTCGAGGTAGTTGATGGTTTTCGTAGCCGGCCAGCGGGCACGTTAAGGCTCAATGTCCCAGTCAGTGCCGCGCGCTTGGTGCTACCAGCGATCGTACCGCCCTTCCTCGCCGCATATCCCGAGATCAGACTGGAAGTGATCGCCGACGACAGCTTCGTCGATGTTATTGCAGCCGGCTGTGACGCCGGGATCCGCTACGATGAACGGCTGGAAAACGACATGATCGCGGTCCCGATCGGGCCACGCGTCCAGCGCTTCGCGACTGCCGCATCGCCAGACTACCTCGATCGCTTCGGACGTCCTCAGCACCCGAGTGACCTGCTCAGCCACGCTTGCCTGCGCGGCCGCTTCAGCAGTGGCGCAATGCCACCCTGGGAGTTTGAGCGCGAAGGCAAGGCGGTGAAGATCGATCCTTCCGGTCCGCTCCTCGTGCAGGTTGGTGCGGCTGTCGACCTCGCGGTCGACGCCGCCATCGCTGGTACCGGTATTATTTACCTTTTTGAGGACTGGCTGCGACCGCATCTCGACAGTGGTCGCCTTGAGCCAGTCCTCGAACCATGGTGGCAATGCTTCTCGGGTCCTTTTCTTTACTATTCCGGCCAGCGACTCCTGCCCGCACCGCTGCGCGCGTTCGTCGACTTCATCAAATCGTCGGCTGACCAACTCTGACAAATTTTTGACGCACCCGGATTCTCTGGTCACTCAGCAGAATCAAACACCCTCAGTCTCACCATTTCGTGTAGTTGCTCTCCATGCTGATAAGGCAAATGCATGTTTGGGCCGGCGAATCGCAATTTGATACCGGTCTGCATATGGTGGCTCAACTTAGTTAGCTGTCGCAGAGCGCACAGGCAGGCGAACGACTGGTAACTGAGTAGAGCCGTCTCCGGTAGCCCGTGTCAGTTTGTGGCTCCTCGGCCAAAGCTGACGTTGATGCCAACGAGCTGCGTTGATGGCTTTCGGCCAGAAATAGGCAACGACTAGTGCAGCTTAGCCCTCCCGGTGCGGCTGCGCTCACTCCCCCAATCTCACGGTGGCGAATCCTTCTGCACTTCTCCGGGATCGATGGCTGTTATCGATCCGAATACGATCAACAATCTGGGCAGTGTTTGACCAAAGGTTCTCGCAGGCGGAGGGGTTATTGGACGGTTGCGCTGGCTCTATTTCCATTGCCCGCTTGACTGAAAAATAGCCACCAGTGGCTGGGGCCACATCCGGGTCACTCGCCAATCGAATAATAATTCCAGCACCACGCCGCGGATCACCTATGCCAAAACGGTTAAAAATCTTCGAGAGCATTCCAGAAAAACCAAGCTCACGTCCCAAGCCAGTGACGTTGAAGCCCGGGTCCAGACAATGAACCGCAACGCCTGTACCGTGGAGCTGGCGCGCAAGTTCCTTCGAGAACATGATATTCATGAGCTTTGTCTTCGCATAAATTCTCGACGAGCCTAGCCGAGAAAACGGGGCCGTATTGACAAGGTCATACGGCAGTGCAATGCCACCGCTACCTCTGGATGCCTCCGATGCGACAGTAATGATGCGCGAAGGGGTTGATCTGAGCAGGCTGCTTCGCAAGATGTCTGTCAACAGCCAGGGCGCTAGATAGTTCACGGCAACCATTTCCGCGAAGCCGTCGCCCGTCACACGTTGCTCGAACGCGTGAAGCCCTGCGTTGTTGATCAATACATCAATGCGCTCGTACTTCAATGCGATCTCGGTAGCTGCTGTGGCGACGGATTCGAGACTACTGAAATCTGCGTAGTGCACATCAACCGCGCACCCCGAGGCGGCAGCGCGCAGACGAGTGCAAGTCTCTTCTGCTTTGATTCGGTCTCGTGCGATAAGGACCAGATGCGCGCCTCGCCTAGCCAGATCAATGGCTGCGAGTTGACCGATTCCGCTCGTTGCTCCGGTCAGAACCACAGTAGGTCCAGATGGATTTTGATAGGACATAACGATGCGATATATAATGGACAAATGTCCACTATACATGAAATTGATGTTTTTCATTAAAATCGTGCCGTCGTAGAACTGGACGACGCTGCGCCCCGGATGAAATAAGATGAATGCACCTGACAAAGTTGTACCCGCAAGGTCGGCGACGCCTAAAGAAGACCTTGTACTCGCCCTCGGAGATCAACTCAGCGCGTTATTAAGCGCCTCGCGCGCCATGACCGCCGAGACTGCTGCCTTGTTTCATCCAGAGCTGCCCCGGGCATCGTTTCATATTGCCCGTTGGCTCTATGCCTTTGGGCCAGCAAAAGCCAGTCGCGTTGCTGACGCCTTGAGCATGGACCGCAGTGCTTCGAGCCGATTAACGTCAAAGCTAGTTGAGCAGGGGCTGGTGGAAGTTAGAGCGGATTCTTTGGACGGGCGCAGTATCGTCCTGGAGCTGACGGCAAACGGCCGAAACAAGATGTGCAAAGCCATTCACCATAAAGGCGATTCATTCCGGCACCGTGTGGAGAAATGGAGTGCGACAGACTTGGAGCAGTTGACGCTGCTGCTACGGCGCTTCAATGATGAGCAGCGATAAGTGGCTAGAATTTCCTGCTTTCCCGGGATAACAGTGACTGGATACCGCGGCCACGCCCACGACTGCAATTTTCCAGACAGCGGTCGTACCGGCCCAAAACCTCATGCGTAAACAGCAATCACATTTTATTGGTTTAGCACATGTTGAGGCTGTTGCAATGCCTCTTCTAAACGAGAAATGCGAGCACTCAGATCCTCTGTTCGGAGATTTCCTGGAGAGAGCTTGTTGTTGAGATATGGATGTTGATTTGCACGTAAAACTGACCCACTAGGCATAGAGATTTGCATTGAATTTTGACCCACGTATAGACACTGACCTACTCGGGCACGAGTAGGAGAATCAGGAGTGATCGACGTGGCGTTATTGAGTGTAATCAGGCGT
>JARLJJ010000307.1 GCA_031291275.1 Formivibrio sp. | reverse complement strand
TTGACGCGGGTGACCTTGCTGCCGACGGCTTCGACCGTACCGGCCACTTCGTGACCGAGCACGATCGGTTGCTTGACGCGAACCACGCCAAAACCGCCATGCAAGTAGTAATGCAGGTCGGAGCCACAGATACCACCGGCACCGATGCGCACCAGTACCTGGTCGTCCGCCATCTCGGCGACCGGGACATTCTCGATATGCAGATCTTTTTCAGCGTGCAAAACGCAAGCTTTTGCTTCCATTTGTGCTTCTCCGAATTCAAACAAAGTGGCGATACCGGATTAAGGGATGAAACCGAAGAAGCATTGGTGAGGAGGAGGAATACGGTCCGCAGCACCTTCGGTTCCAAAACCGTTATGTCAGTTGTTACAGCACCGACAACCAGCCACCATCCACGAAGATCATCTGGCCATTCACATAATTCGAAGCCGAAGAAGACAGATAGACCGCAGTACCGATCAATTCTTCCGGCTTACCCCAGCGACCAGCCGGGTTGCTGTTCTTCACCCAGGAGTCAAACTCGGCGTTTTCAATCAGTGCGGTATTCATGTCGGTGAGGATGTAGCCCGGGCCAATGGTGTTGGCTTGGATATTGAATTGCGCCCATTCTGCAGCCATGGCACGCGTTAGCATCTTGATACCGCCCTTGGCGGCGGTATACGGCGCGACCGTGGCACGAGCGGCTTCGCTCACGAGCGAGCCGATATTGATAATCTTGCCGCCGGTGCCACGCGCAATCATGCGTGTAGCTGCGGCTTTGCCAACGATGAAGGCACTGGTGAGATTGGTATCAATCACGCGCTGCCAGTCTTTCAGTTCCAGCTCGACCATCGGCTTGCGGAATTGAATGCCCGCGTTGTTAATCAGAATGTCGACAGCCACACCATCTTTGTCCAAGACATCGAAGGCAGCTGCGACTGCTGCTTCACTGGCGACATCGAAAGCCAAACCGCGGGCGTTGTAGCCTTTGGCTTTGAGCTTGGCCACAGCGTCAGTCAAGTTCTCTTCGCGCAGATCGTTGATCACGACAGCAGCACCCGCCTCCGCCAAGCCTTCGGCATAGGCGAAGCCCAAACCACGCCCGGATCCGGTAATCAGTGCGGTGCGACCAGTCAAATCAAACAATGCAGACATCTTATTTCTCCTGTTATTAGTCAAATATCCACACCCAATAGATCAAGCACTTGTTCCTGAAAGGTACATCGCGATGGTATAGGGTGCATTACTGATACAACATTTGTATCACATATAACCTTTTAAGGTCAAACAAATAGTTATAGCTTGTCTAACAACACCGACTCCCCCTCGGAATTGAGTAGCACCAGGATTTAGAGTCCAATCCCATCAACTAAGGAGATTGGACATGAAGAAGCGCTACTCTGAAGAACAAATCATCGGTTTTCTGCGTGAGGCCGATGCAGGCATCCCAGTCAAAGAGCTGTGCCGACTGCATAGGTTTTCAGAAGCAAGCTATTACCTCTGGCGCAACAAGTTTGGTGACATGACGGTTTCTAAAGCCCGTCGCCTGAAGGAGCTCGAAGCCGGGAATGCCCGCCTCAAGCGCATGCTGGCCGAGGCGATGATTGAGAATGAGATCACCAAGGAAGCCCTGCAAAAAAATGGTGACAGCACCAGCTCGTCGGGAACTGGTGCGCCATTTGACTGCACGAGGCCTGGGTCAGCGCCACGGTCTGCGGATCGCTCGCATGAGCGCCAGCGCATTTCGCTACCAGCCATTCAACAGGCTGCTGTTCGAACGGCAGGATTGGGCACAAAGTGTGAATTCGTCTGCACCGGAAGCTGCCGCTTGGCGGATTGAGTCCTCCACAGTAGGAAATCCGCCATATTGCCTGCATGGTGCAGAACACATCCCAACAGTGGCAATGCGTTGTCAGAACTACAG
>JARLJJ010000306.1 GCA_031291275.1 Formivibrio sp. | reverse complement strand
TCTCAGCCTTTCTTGTAGTCCCTTCATGGGAAGGTCGGTCATATACGTGACAGCGAGCTTACCCCCGTAAGAACTGAGCCCCGCCTTCGCTAGTGCGGCGACGCCCTTGTCAAATCTGGATTGCCCAGTGACGACGAAAACTTGGCGCGTTTCCGGCAGCAGACGGAGAGCAGCATCCAGTGTTTTCGCGGGCTCGAATTGCAACCACGACCCTGTCGATCGGGAATCGGCGAGGGGTTGCGCAGGTTGACCTTGAGCGGCGCAACAAAAAACGACCGGTACATCGGGGTAAAATGCCATCGACCGATCTGTCAGGAGTCGGAGCGGGTCCGGCCCTACCAGCACAATCATGTCCAGTTGTTGCCCGAGATATCTTCGTGCAACCGAAGCACGCTGTTCTTTCAGCGAATCATCCGAGAGATCAATCGCGTCCAGATTCTCCCAATAAAACTGGACCTGGAAACGACGGTCGGATTGCAGGGCCGAACGGATCTGGTCGGCCACGATCACCGAAACAGGAGCGGACTGGCCGAACTCGTTGATCACAAGAATTGTTTTTTTGAACTGCGCTTGGGATGCCGGGGCGAAAATGACCAGCCCGAGCGGGACTAATAAGAGCCAACTCTTTGTAGCGCGTTTGAATGCGCAGGTTGTCAAGGCGAAGCACCCGTTCAAATCGATACGTCGCAAGGATTGTAGCTGTGTGCCGATATGAACAGCGACGCTAGAACAGGGGAAATTATGCTGCCAAAGGGGGTCGCGTTGCAATGTTATCAGCAAAGTGATAGTTGCTATTTTGAACCAACGCAAGCCGACAAATTTGTACCGTACGGCCAATCAGGGCGGCTAGGGGTTTCCCTAGTTGTGACGGCATCGAGTCAAGGCTAGTTTCATCTCACGCGATGGGCAGTAGTGACAGTTTTCAAGGTACGGGTGCCCGGCGCAAGCTTGCGCACTCTGGAAGAGCTGATTGATGAAATCCGTGTTTCAACGTTTGTTGTGGGTAAGCATGCTACTACCTGCCGGCAGCGCATTTGCCACTGAAGCCGAACGCGATCTGCCGCAGTATGCCGTCAAAATTGAACACTGGGGTGGCTTCATCACCAATTCCATGGTCGTCAGTTGGGTTGTCGCCATCGCCTTGATAATCTTCGCCAGAGTCGCGACGCGCGACATGAAAGGCGTTCCCGGCGGGGCTCAGAATTTCCTGGAATGGATGGTCGAAGGTCTATACGGCTTTTTGGAGAGCATCATCGGCCCGCATTTGGTCAAGCGAACATTTTGGTTTCTGGCGACCATCTTCATCTTCATTTTGTCGGCAAATTGGCTGGGTCTCATTCCCGGGGTTGGCACCATTGGCTGGGGATTCCAGACTCCCAACGGTTTCGAGGTTGACCAACCGCTGTTCCGCGGCGCGAATGCTGATCTTAATCTGACGTTCGCCATGGCGATTATCTTTTTCGCTTGTTGGATCGTCTGGGCGCTGCAGGAAGTTGGTCCGATTGGATTCTTGAAAGAATTGTTCGCGCCGAAGGGTGAGACGACCGGATTTTTGAAAGTGCTGATGATTGTCATATTTTTCGCGTCGGGCTGCCTCGAGATTATCTCTATTCTGTTTCGGCCGATATCCCTTGCTTTTCGCCTCTACGGCAACGTCTTTGCGGGGGAGACCATGCTGGATACCATGGCCCGGCTGAAGCCCGGCTTCGGATGGTTGCTGCCCATTCCGTTTTACTTCATGGAATTGTTGGTGGGCTTGGTGCAAGCGTTGGTGTTTATGTTGTTGTGCGCTGTTTTCACGCTGCTGATTTGTCAGCACGAGGAAGCAGCACCGGCGGCGGAGCCCAACACCTAATAAAGAATTCCGCCAGCTTGACCGTGTTCAATCACGGGAGCTGGCGAGATAGCAAAGGAAGGTACGGCATATGTTTGCATTCATGTTGGCAGCGGAATTAAGCGGACCCATTCACGTTGGTTTAGCCGCTCTGGGCGCGGCAATCGGCGTGGGGTTGATCGGCAAGGGGGCTTCTGAAGCGGTGGGACGTAATCCCGGCGCATCCACGAAGATTATGGTCCAGGCAATCCTGGCCATCGCCTTCGCGGAAGCAATCGTGTTCTATGCTTTGTTCCTAGTGAAACAGTAACGATCGGGAGGGCGCAGAGCTATGAGTCCTTTCATTCTATTGGCCGCCACCCAGAGCGATGGCCAGCTCGCGCAGATCGCCCGTACCTTCGGCGTGGACTGGCGTCATTTGGGGGCGCAAATCATCAGCTTCTCGATCGTGTGCGCCGTCCTCTATAAGTTTGCCTATCGGCGCATTCTCGCGATGCTGGAACAGCGGCGTCAACAAATCGCGCTTGGGATCGCTAACACCGAGAAGATCAAAGCGGAGTTAGACAAGACCGAAAGCCAGCGTCAGGGAGTGATGGCACAGGCCCACATCCAGGGGGCCCGATTCATCGAAGAAGCCCGGGCTGCTGCGGCTCGCGTGCAGCAAGAGGAAACCAAGAAAGCTATTGCTGCAGCCGAACAGATCATGGCCAAGGCACACGAAGCCGCTGCTCAGGACCACGATCGAATGCTTGCCGAACTCAAACGCGAGGTCGGCAAACTAGTGGTGCAGGCCACGACAACAGTCACCGGTAAGATTCTTACTGCGGAAGACCAGCGACGTCTGGCTGAGGAAACTTCCAAGCAGATTGCGGTCTAACTATGAAAATA
>JARLJJ010000305.1 GCA_031291275.1 Formivibrio sp. | reverse complement strand
TGGTTGTTAACGCCGGACGCAAGTGTAACCAGTTGTGTGTAGTTGCGTCCGTTCAACAGAAGCTGCGAGATCTCTGTCCCATTTACCGTACTTGTCAGATCCGAGGTTTGCGTCTCCACAGCTACTGTGGTGCCTTGGACCTCCACTTCCGTGCTAATTGTGCCAACTTCCAGCACGGCGTCCACGTTCGCCTTCTGCGCCACGTCCAAGACTACACCCTTGACTTGGTACTTCTTGAAGCCAGGTGCGGTAACAATGACGTCATAGCTCCCGGCCGGCAAGGCAGACACGTTGTAGTCGCCGCTGGCATTGGTCACCGTCTGGCGGTTAATGCCACGGTCTGGACTGGTGACCACGACCGCAGCATCTGGAACTGCCCCGCCTGATGAATCTTTCACCATGCCGGCGATAGAGCCGGTATTCTGGGCCCAAGCCACCCCGCAAAAAGTCACCATCAACAACACGATTCGCAACACCGCGCGCCAAGTGTTCATCGCTAGCCACTCCTTTTCGCAAATTAGCCGAAACGGCCCGTTTATCCACCCGCAGTTCCAACTCGTGAGACTGTGACTCAAGGCCCGCAAAGTAAACCCGTTTACTACTATAGTGACTTAAACTAAACACGTTTACTAATCCTGTCAAGCAAAATCTTTTCTGAAGACAACATTGATGTCTTCCCTGAAAAGTGACCCACCAACAAGCCGAGATTCCCGGCAAAAGTACGCCAAAGCCATGAGGAAGTCAGTCGTTTCCGGCTGACTGGAGAAAACTGAAATCAAGCAGAATTCGTTTCTTGGACATCTTCTTTTTCGGGGAGGACAACATCGCGTGGGAGAATATTTAGGTCCAGTGAGACTTCAGCACTCTATGGGCGGACCCGGCCTTTTCTCTTCCTGTTTCTTTCTTGTTTGATGTCGAAGACTTCAAAGGCGATTACGAAAACCGGATTCGCGACAGCATTGTGCGATTGGCAATCGTGTTTCTCGAGCAGATCGCCTACCCAGTGCGAAGTGGTGCCGTGGATTCACGTACCACAAGCTTGGGCTCAATTTTGCGATGGATCGGGGCAGCAACCCTGTCTTCAAAAAACGCGCCTACAAGCTCGAAGAAGATCTCGAC
>JARLJJ010000040.1 GCA_031291275.1 Formivibrio sp. | reverse complement strand
CTGCGTAGCAACCAGTCCACACTGGATGCCCGCAACCTGGAAATCGTCTGGAGCGACGGCATGCGTTTTCTGGACAGCACCCCGGAACGTTTCGATGTCGTCTTCCTCGACCCACCCTTCGCCTCCGATTTACTGGCATCCGCATTACAACGCCTGCCACGCATCCTGAAGGATGGAGCAATGGTCTATGCCGAATGCGCCAGATGGCCGGAACTTGCCGGCTGGGAAATCATCAAGGAAGGCCACGCCGGGCAAGTACAGTACGGCCTGCTCCGCCGAGCGGAAACAGTCGAATAACGGCATTCTTAGGCTTGATATCCCGCGCGCAAACATGGGAAAATCGCCCCCAATCTGAATACCAGAGTTAATTACTAAGGATTAGCCGCCATGGCCTTGATGATCACCGATGAATGCATCAACTGCGACGTTTGCGAACCGGAATGCCCCAACGGCGCCATTTCGCAAGGTGAAGAGATTTACCAGATCAACCCGGACCTGTGCACCGAATGCGTCGGCCACTATGATGAACCGCAATGCCAGCAAGTCTGCCCGGTCGATTGCATTCCGTTCAACCCTGCACACCAAGAAAGCGAAGAAGAACTGATGGAAAAATACAAGATTATCTCGGGTAAAGCCTGAGGATTCTGTTGCATAAGAAGAAACCTGTATGACCAGTAAAAATGCCACGAGCAGCACCGTGGCATTTTTACTTTACAGCGCGGCTTTGGGCACACAATGCATCAAGAAAAATTGAACCATCACCAACCTGTAAAATACAAAGCGTAGAGTAAGAATTCACACACCATATACAACCTTACGCAGATTTACATAAGTTATCATCAACACGTATTCTGGTTAGCCAGAGCAAGACCGGGATTGTCGCGGCACTGAACCGGCGGATGTATTTCCCGGGAAAGCTGATCCGCTTAACTAGAACAACCTTGCATACTCTGCCAGTTTCACAATAAATGTTGAGGGAATTTTTGGCGGAAGTATCACCTAACAAGATGAAGAAATGAAAGAGGCAATGAGCACGACCAAAGAATGCTGCCCCCTTTGTGATCAACTTGAGGGGCTTCCCTTAATTTATGGCGAATTTCATCAATTCGAGGCAGAAACAAACGCGAAGATAAAGAAAAGCGAGCTGATATATGGCGGCAAAGTCAGCATGCTTAATGAGCAAGGACAGACACTCAACCGATCATGCCAGTTTTGTGGTTTTGAGTGGGCCGCAGAATCGGAAACCTCGCCTCATCCTCACCCGTGATTCGCATCCCAATTAGATAAGCTTGCTCAGTTGGTTTCATACTGCTATCAACCCAATGCACAAGCAGTGCCGGCAACCATTGATCAGTCCCAGTAAAGCCTTCACGGGCGTGTTATACCGGCGAAGGCCGATATCCAGTCACGATGCTGGTTAAAGCCTCTGGACCCAAGCCTCGCCGAGGTGACGAATCTATACCTCACAGAGCCGGATCAATATTCATCAGTACGTTAGGTTCGGTTGACGATAGAATTGGCCCCAATCAGTGCGTAGGCAAACCAAACGAATAGCCCAACGATACATCATACACAGTGCTATTCAGCCCGCCCTTGAACGCATGGATCTTGCCAGCGCCCAACCGGGCTCTCCAGCCCTTGCCGAGATCCTGTTCCACGTAAAGCATGGGCTGCGTAATCGCACCGCCCTTGGTCAGCACCCCGCCGCCGCCCGCAGCACCAATCATTAACTCCGCCGCACCGGATAGCCCGAACGATGTTTTCGGTGTTTTCCAGCCCATACCGAACAACCCAACAGAAAAACCACCAGCCTGGCCAGATATTGCGCTATGCGCCTGACCGGAAAGATACAGACCATGATCCAAATCGCGGTCCATTTTGAATCCAACCGCCTCCAAATCTCGCATGGAACCATCGCGTCGCGTCGCTTGCACGTAATGCTGCACGCTACCGCTCCACTGCCAGCCTTGAACCAGACTAGTGGCATCCAGATTGTTTTCGAAAACTGGTCGATCAAGGACCACACCCAGATGCAGCGCCGCATAACTGGCGCGGAACTTGCCCCCCAATGAATCCGCCATCCCGGCCTCTGCCGTGAGATACAAATCACGGCTAATAGCCAGCGTACTGTAGACCGCGGCCTTGGCCAAGCTGCCGCCACCGGCGGAGACGCTTCCGCCGCCGCCCATGCCGAAACTACCGCGTGCACCGACAAAAAGCGTATTGCCGATTACCGGTTTTTCGTAGGCCAGGGTCGCTAAGACTTCAGCATACCCATCGGCCGAACCGCTAGCCGCGCCAGCAGCCTCCACCCCCGTAACCCATCCGTCCCCTAGAAATTTTTCCGTTCGGAAACCGGCAAAACCAATTTTTTTAAAAGTGGGTTGTCCAGCATTATCCACTACCCCGGGACGGGGTTTATACGCGCCGCCCACAATCGAGATTCGATCAAATCCCAAACCAGCTCGCTCACGAAATGGCATGGATTCACCCACATGGGAAGCATCGGTCTGAATAAAATCATTATCGAACGAAACCACCACACCCAGCTGATTGCTCTTTATTTCCCCACTCGGGAAACGCACAGAGGACGCAGAAAGGCCCGCGCGCACCTTGCCAAAGTTCCAAAGCAGATCAATATGCGGACGCAGCATCAGGCCACCGCCAACCAATGCCGTGCCACCACCACCGCCACCAACATAAAGCCCTGTTTCCAATTCCAGCTTATCGGCCAAGGGCAAACGATAAGCCACTTCGCCCCCACCAGTAAAAAAACCACCGCGTTGACCAGTCATCCCGCCATAAGCTGCCGGCCCGACATACAAATTGGGCAGTGTTTCGAGAAGGTATGAACCGCCGACCATGCCCATCTTTTCATTGCCGGGCAGCGTAATGCTTTCATAGCCAAGACGGAATGATGCAGGGCGATGGAACAGCGTTGTATCTTCAACCGCATGGGCTACACCGTAGATAGCAAGTAAACAATAAGGGACAAACGAACGCATGGGCATCCTTGAAATTGAACTAGCCACAAAGCATGTGCCAGTACCGACGACAATGACAAAGAGGGAACAACTACCGTATCCCCAACAATCAAACAGGGCAGCCAAAGCCACCCTGTTTAAAAAAACAGAAATTCCATCATGCAACAGTCAGGTGATCGCGAATCTCATTTTCCGGCTTGAAGCCGTGAACATTTTCACACAAGATATTAATAATTGTAGGGCAATCATTATCACGGCAGGCCTGATTCAACTTTTGCAAAACTGGTTCCAGATCTGTTTTAGTCAGCGCGTATTCCTGAGCCTTTAAAATACGGGGATGATTGGTCCCTGCTACCGCATCACCAATTAGTAATTCTTCATACAATTTTTCACCAGGGCGCAAACCCGTATATTTTATTTCAATATCCCCATCGGGGTGCTGTTCATCTCTTACTGAACGACCACTTAAATGAATCATGCGCTTGGCTAAATCCATAATTTTTATAGGCTTGCCCATATCCAGTACAAAAACCTCTCCATTCCCGCCCATTGCTCCTGCCTGAATTACCAATTGAGCTGCTTCTGGAATAGTCATGAAGTAACGAATAATTTCAGGATGCGTTACCGTAACAGGACCCCCTGCAGCAATCTGCCGGCGGAACAGCGGTACCACCGAACCGGAAGACCCCAGGACATTTCCAAAACGCACCATGCAAAATCTTGTTTTACAGCTTAGATCTAATGCAAACGACTGCAACACCAGCTCAGCCATACGCTTGGTGGCACCCATGACATTAGTTGGACGCACAGCCTTATCAGTGGAAATAAGAACGAAGGTCTCAACCCTGGCAGCCACTGCTGCTTCTGCTACGGCAAGGGTACCAAAAGTGTTATTTAGAACACCTTCTGTCACATTGAATTCCACTAAAGGTACGTGTTTATACGCTGCAGCGTGGTAAACCGTATGCACTGCATAACGCCGCATAATGGCACTTAATCTATTACCATCTCGCACCGAACCCAATACGGGAATCAGGTTAATTGTCTGATGGCTTTTACGAATGAATGCGGCTAGTTCACGCTCGATCGAATACAACGCAAATTCAGACAATTCGTACAGAACAAGGCAAGTAGGCTGACAAGTCAGTATCTGCCGACAAAGCTCCGAGCCGATTGATCCACCGGCACCGGTTACCATCACCACTTTTCCGTTGTTATTCGCTGCCAGCAACATTTGATCAGGAGGAACCGAATCGCGACCGAGCAGTTCATCTACTCCCACCTCGCGAATATCGGAAACGGTAACCGCCCCATTAACCAATTCCGTCATGCCTGGTAATTCTTTCACTTCCACTTTCAGCGGTTCAAGCTGATTCACAATCTCTACTCTACGACTACGACTTGCCGAAGGTAATGCCAACAACACCTGTCCGATATCACGTGAAGCAACTAATTTTGGAAGATCAACCGGGCCAAATACTTTCAACCCAGCCATCATTAGACCTTGCAGTGCAGAATCATCATCAATAAATCCTACTGGTTGATATTCGCAACCCGCGCGCAATGCGGAGGCAAGCTGCAAACCCGCACTGCCGGCGCCATAAATCACCACATTGCTTTTATGTTCATTGCCGACTAACCGTACCCGCAATAAATAACGAGAAAAAAACCGACTCGCGCAAATATAGACTCCAGCAAGTAACCAAAAAACCAGTAGTGCCCCTCGTGGAATAGCACTCACATTAATAAAATGCACTGCTGAACTAAATAAAACAACAGAAAGAGAAACCGCCTGAAGCATGGTCAGAATAGCCCGTTCCTCAATATATCGAATCACCGACCGATACAAACCCATCTTTAGAAAAACAGGTAACGAAATCGGAACGGGCAGGAAATACACCCACCAGACAATGCCATTGACAGGGAAATGCCAAACATCAAGACGAATACCCAACGCCAACCAAAATGAAACGGGCAGGAAAATAGTATCTGCCGCAACCATAATCAAGCTCTTGGCTTGACGGGGCAAAGAGGAAAAACGCTTGATCATTTTACGCCTTGAATATCAGTGAGAAACGCCATCACGAACTAACACTTTTAACGCTGTTCGATAAATTATCAGCAAATCAAAGGAAAAAGACTGACGCTGCATATACTCAACATCAAGGCACACCTTTTGTGGAATTGGTAATTCGTCACGGCCATTGATCTGCGCCCAACCGGTTAAGCCAGGCCGAAGTAAATTCACACCTTTTTCCGTGCGCAATGTAATCAAATCATCTTGGTTAAAAAGCGCTGGGCGCGGGCCGACAAAGCTCATATCACCTTTAAGGATACTCCAAAGCTGTGGCAACTCATCCAGGCTGGACTTGCGCAGAAAACCACCAATTGGTGTTAGATGTACCTTGGGATCTTGCAGTAAATGTGTTGCTACTGCAGGCGTACCTACACGCATGGACCGGAATTTTGGCATTCTGAATACTCGGTTATTTATCCCAATCCTGTCTGACCAATAAAGTACAGGCCCTTTTGAGGTTAATTTAACCAACAATGCCACAAATACAATCAATACAAAAAACAGGATTATAAAAAACAAACACAGTGCAATATCAAAATACCGTTTCATTATTTATCCCTGTGTAATTAAACAAATATGCTTCACTCAGTGCGAAATGGAATCCAAATGACTATGCGCCACCTTCATCAAGCCAGCATCAACTGAAAAAGGTGGTACCCATTCCAATAGATTACGCGTTTTTGTAATATCAACTTGCAAGGATCCAGACAAACGCTGAGTAAAATTATTTTTATTTAAAATCGCAAAACTTGTAGCTAATATCCACTGCGGTACCGGCAATAATTTTGCACGTACATTCAAAGCATTAGCCATGCGTCGTAACAATTGCGTAGTTGAAATATCCTCTGCATCCGAAACCAAAAATGTTTGATTGGCTGCCTTCGGATGGTTGATACAAGTCATGATCAAATCCACTAAATTATCCAATGAGACCAAGCTACGTTGGTTATGTATTGCACCCAAAGGTAGTGGTATCCCCTTATGTAACCAACACATCATGGACAAGAAATTGGCTTTCACGCCGGGGCCATAAACCAGTGGTGGACGGATAATGACGACTTCCATTCCAGTCTCAGCCCCTAACTCGCGTAAAGCATTTTCAGCCTCATACTTGGAAATACCATATGGATCTTGAGGTGCTGGTATATCATCGGCGTGAAATTTTTCCCCCGGCAGAGTTATATCTCCATTTACTTTGATCGAGCTGATGAAAATGAATCGTTGCACGCCTGCAGCAGAAGCCTGACGAGCCAGATTAAGTGTTCCCGCAACATTCACCTGACGAAAAGCAGTTAAAGGATCTGTCGACTTATCCTGCATAACATACACTCGGGCGGCGAGGTGAACAACAAAGTCCACGGCATCCAATGCACCCGACCAATCAGTTGCAGAACCAATATCACTCAGCTTGAATAACTTACAGTTCACAGCATAGGGATCTAGCGTATTTCGTACAGCACAGTGAATATCATATTCCCGTCGAGTAAGTTCGGAGCACACCCCACGACCAACAAAACCATTCGCACCAGTGACTAATACACGATTTTTTTTCAAATTGACTTAGACCAAACAGTACGATTCACATAATCAACATAACTCAACACAATCCGAAGCAATTGCTTCGATACTGAGCTAGCCTCATAATCCAGCACCGGCTGCATCACGCGTTTATTTCTATCATATTGCGCAATAATTACACGTACAGCATCCAGTACTCGCTCTTTCTTCAACCCACTCATGATGAGGGTACCGACATCCATACCTTCTGGGCGCTCATGAGCGTTGCGAATGGTGATCGCAGGAAGATTGAGCAATGAAGCCTCTTCAGTGATAGTGCCACTGTCCGATACGACACACAGCGCTTCTAATTGCAGCTTAATATAATCGCAAAATCCAAACGGTTTAAGAAATTGGATATGTGAATTAAGCTGACCCAACTCTAATTCATCCAGGCGTTTCCTGGTGCGAGGATGAGTGGATACGATAACCGGGTAGTCATAAGTTTCAGCGAGTGCATTGAGTGTATCGACCATATCAAGTAAGTTTTGTGGCGTATCGACATTCTCCTCTCTGTGAGCGCTCACAATGAAAAACTCATTTGCGGTTAGTCCCATGCGCCGCAGTACATCCGATTCCTGAATTTTCGGCATGTAATGGTCTAGAACTTCACGCATATGCGAACCAGTTTTAATGATTGTTTCGGGAGGAATTCCTTCTGCAATCAGATAACGCCGGGCATGCTCTGTCAGCACCAGGTTGATGTCACTTAAATGGTCAAGAACTTTACGATTCAACTCTTCTGGTACGCGCTGATCAAAGCATCGATTACCCGCCTCCATATGGAATACTGGAATCTTGCGACGCTTCGCAGCAATTACAGCCAAACAAGAGTTGGTATCCCCATACAGCATGACAGCATCAGGCGCTTCTTTTTCCATAACCGCATCAGATTTTTCGATCACGCGAGCGATAGTCTGGGCAGCATTATCACCTACAGCCTCAAGAAAATAATCAGGTTTACGGATTCCCAAATCATCAAAAAATAACTGATTCAACTCATAATCATAATTCTGTCCGGTATGCACCAGAATATGCTGAGTGTGTTGATCAAATTCAGCAATCACCCGGCTCATTTTTATCAATTCTGGCCGCGTCCCAACTATGGTCATAACTTTAAGCATTTAGTTCTTCCTTGATGAAATCCAGCTTCAACAACAGCGCTTTGACTTGCTCGACGCCTAAGCGCTCAGTATTGTGTGAGGTATAATCTTCCTGATGCGATATGCTTTCTTCGCCCTCGCTAAAATATTGCGCGTAATTGAGATCCCTGTTATCCGCAGGAATACGGTAATAGCCCCCCAAATCTTGCGCTTTTGCCATTTCCTCGCGCGAAATCAATGATTCATATAATTTCTCCCCATGACGGGTGCCAATAACATGAACAGGATTATCCTTTTTGAAGAGTTCATTCAATGCCTGAGCAAGGTCTGCAACCGTTGAAGCCGGGGCCTTCTGCACGAAGATGTCGCCTTGCTTGCCATGGGAAAATGCGTACAACACTAAGTCCACAGAATCTTCCAGCGACATCAAAAAACGCGTCATATTAGGATCAGTAACAGTCAGTGGCTTACCATCTTTTATTTGTGAAACAAATAATGGAATGACCGATCCCCGAGAGGCCATGACATTGCCATAGCGCGTCGCGCACAACACTGTTTCACCTTCGCGTTGCATACGAGCTTTTGCAACCATGAATTTTTCCATCATCGCTTTCGAAATGCCCATTGCATTGATGGGGTAAACCGCCTTGTCCGTGCTCAACATCACCACGCGCGACACACATCGTGCAATGGCTGCTTTCATTACATTTTCTGACCCCAACACATTTGTACGTACCGCTTCCAGAGGGTAGAACTCGCATGAGGGAACTTGCTTCAATGCAGCCGCATGAAACACATAATCAACATCTTTCATGGCTTGATAGATACTGTCGTAATCGCGAACATCCCCGATATAAAATTTTAATTTCGGATTGTTAAGCGAAATACGCATTTCTTCCTGCTTCTTCTCGTCCCGGCTAAAAATGCGAATTTCGCGGACATCCGTCGAAAGGAATCGCTTTAGCACGGTATTCCCGAAAGAGCCCGTACCGCCGGTAATCATTAAAATTTTTCCTTTGAACATTTTCCAATCCAAGTTTATTTATATGCATGCATCATTTTTATCAACTCAGGCCATGCAGGGGCAACATACCCTGTTGCCAATCGAAAACGATCTGCATTGAGCGAACGATCAATCATAAGTTTGTCATCTGCGGTGATGTCGATAGTCTTTCCATACTCATCAGCAATCAACTTCAAAAGATCAAATTTTGCAATCGGACTCGCCGCAACATGATATAAGCCTGATAGTTCTGAGTGTGGTATCACCACATCACGTACAACTTGAGCAAAAACCACTGTGGGCAATCCAGAAAAAATAGCTCGGGTATACCCGTTACATCGCCCCTCTTGTGATAGAAACCAATCAAGCAACCCATATTTGCTTTGTAATTCGTGACCAATAGTCGAGGTGCGCAATGTAATGGCGTGTGAGTAGCTCACTTCACCGAATACCTTTGATTTCCCATATACATCTCGAGCATCGGCGAAATCACTCTCGAGATACCTACCTCTTTCACCGGAAAAAACACAATCCGTACTGACATGTATCAGACGAGCGCCTACCAGCTTGCACACCCCTGCCAACCGATGAGGCATCAAGCTATTGATTGGAATAGAAGCCAGCGGATCATCCGCTTCCGGCTTGTGCTTGGTTAATCCAGCACAATTTACAACCACATCCGGTCGAATTCTGTCCATCACCTTCACTAGAGAATCATGATGTTCAACATCAATATTTGAGATTAGATGCTCACCAATAGATGATGAGAAAAACCGTTTCACACCAATATCGCGAACACTTCCGAAGACATTCCAGTCTTTTTTCTCGCTCAAGACACGCAGCACAGTACTACCAATCATGCCACTTGCACCGATCACTAATACTTTCACAGGAAACCCTTTCTGCTCTGCGAGACATCCCGCAGATGTTCAATCAATTGGTCGACCAAATGGTCATGGTTGAAATGCTCTTGATAATACTGGCGGCCGTTTTTTCCCATCATTTCACGCTCAACGGGTGATAGCCTATATAGTCTTAAAATCGTATCCGCCAAAGCCTGAGCATCTTCAGCCGGCGAAGCCAAGCCAGCCCCGGCCTCTGAAACTAGACGTGCGCCTTCACCATTCAAACAAGCAATAATTGGTCTTCCGGCTGCCATATACGCCTGCACTTTGTTAGGCACAGTCAGCGTAAAGATTGGTTGATCTGCAAGAGTAACCAGCAATGCTGAAGCTTGGTGCATAAAACCGGGCATGGTCTCCACCGGGAAGCGTCCTGGTAAATGGACATTGGTCAATTCTCGTTGTTGCACTTCCCTTAGCATTTCCTCGCGGCAACTTCCATCCCCCAAAACAACGAAATGAATATCAGCCTGCTCTTTCAAGATCGATGCCGCATCCACGATCACATCCATAGCTTGGGCTGCGCCGATGTTACCAGCAAACATCACTGAGAACCCCTCACCTAGCCCAGGAAGATGTGGAACTTCCCCAGAGACTGGCTCGGCAAACGTGTCATCAACAGAATTGGGGTAGTACGCAATTGGTGTATCCGCAGCCAGCATACGAACAGGCGCAACAAACGCTGGTGATTGAACCAAAAGTAATGCAGCACGCCGGTAGATAAAACGAACTACTTGGCGCACCGCACAAAGAATAGAATGATTGCGAACATACCCCGTTGCACTCAGACTTTCCGGCCAAAGATCCTGAATCCAGACAACAACCTTTTTACGTTTCAACCATCCAATAAAAAGTGCGGGAATCGCCAATAAAATTGGTGAAAGTCCATACACAAAAACAACATCATAGCGACGATTTCTAACCAACCATGAACCACAGATCGCCCCAAATAAAACAAATGAAATATAATTAATGACCAACCCAAAACGACTATTTTTGCCACGTGGAAATAAAGGGGTACGATATATTTCAGCTCCATTCCAAAGTTCATGCTGACAACCCCAAATACGATACCCAGAGAAGACAGCCCCCTCTGGATAATTAGGTTTACCAGTCAATACTTCGACCACTATTCCTCGGTTCACCATACTTTCTACTATCGCATTAATGCGAAAATTTTCCGGCCAAAAATATTGGCTAACAACAAGAACGCGCATTCTAGTTCGCTTTATCTAATATAGCATTCACGAATCCACCGGCATCCAGCAATGGCAATTCCTGCTCATCCATCCCAAGAAACCTTTTCACGGCCCTGGCTATGGAAACTGCTGATTCGGGATCAAATGACTGTTCAGGATCTAATACATCACGCACATAATCCAATTCGGATGCTAGCACAGGTAGGCCCGCTTGCCTTGCCTCAATGAGTGGCAGTCCAAATGATTCAAAAACTGATGGATAAATCAATGCACCAGCTTGGCTATAAAGTTGGTTCACTTCCGCATGTGGAATACTCCCTACATTCTCTACATTTAATCGATACTGCCCTATATTATGTTCCAACCAGGAACACAGCTCTGGAAAATATCTCTTCTCAAGCGTTAATTTCAATAAAGGGAAAATTCCTTCATTTGCTAGCAAACACCAAGCCGCGATCAATTTCCGATGGTTTTTGTGCGGCTCACCAGATGCCACATATAAAAAATTAAATTTTTCCTTCATTTTAATTTCCGGCGGCTGTATTTTTCGCGCATAACCTTCAGGATCCATCATGAAAGGCAATACGCGCACAGGAATTTTACCTTTCGTCCGAACATCCAACAGACGTTTCATTGTTGGCGTTTGTACAACAAATTCATGGATATTCTTAATTCTGGCAGAAAACCAAAGACGTTCAACTTCAAGTCTTATCCTTATCTTTAATGGAAAGCCTGCCAAGCTAACGTTATCGATTAAATAACGGTTTTGCACAAACACTACGATATGGCCTTGTAATTTAAACAATGGTGGCAGATTTCCAAAACATAAAATAATGTCATTTTGTTTAGTATGTTTTGCCAACCACCATTCCGCACTTACGCGTTGCAAGATCGTCGCAAAAACATATCTGATTGACAATTTTTTAGTGAGCATTCCTATATGCGTCATCCGAATATCAAGTAACGCTGTCGTTTCAATATCGGCAGGAATAGCCATAAGCAGGGGGCGCAACAACGATAACCCACCGCCAGAATGGACATTAGTGGCATGCACAAATAACCTTGTTAAAACATTTAGGCCCATATCTTCGACCTTTTAAAAATAATTTTGGCACACAGAATAACTTCCTTGAACAATCGATTAAAACAAGTAACCCTAACGTACAACCCAACGAAGAATAGGAACAGATTGGATAAAATATAAATATAAAATTATCACGAAACAATTTACTACCAACAGTAAAAAACCTAACAAGTAGAAATAATTGGTGAAAACCAGAAAACACAATATACACTTAAAACAAACAATTATCGCAGCAATTCATCCACTAGATATCAATGCTTTGAATATTATATAAAATACAATCCAAGACAGCCCTATCGCCACAGTTAAAATCCAAGCATAATAAATTGGACCAATTGTTACAAAAACCACCACCAAGAAAAATGCAGGTTGTACGAATACAGATCCAGAAGGGATTATTTTCAGAAGCCGTGTTGAATAACACATAAAAAAAACAACTATTGAGTAAACAAATGAAACACATAATTGTACAAAAAAATTATTCGACACAACAAACAGACTACTCAACATTGGCGGCGCCAAATAAAACCGATCACTATCAAGACTCAACCCATAAAAATCCAAGGGCGGATTAGGACACGACCCGGAGATAAAAAATAGACCATACAAATCAGTACAGACAGAAGAAGAAGCAACTTCATGCGAAAGAATAACATCCCTACCAATCCCAATCCTCAAAAATAACTGAGAAAATCCTTGAAACATAAACTCAATATCATCGTAATTAATTGAATTAAACACGTCATGCATATTAGAAAATGAATAATTATCGTCCAGCAATATAATGCGCGACGCAGTAACAGCTGAAAACACAAAAAATAGCGATGAAAGCACTAAAAAACTACGCCAATTGAATAATTTCCAATTATTATCAATAAGATTTCTCATCATTAACAGTACAAGTGGTGACACACCAGCAAAGCGTGATCCTCCTGTCAACCCAGCAACAAATGAATAAATAATTACATAAAAATATGAGGGTTTTTTTGATGAAAATACATACACCGCAATAAAAAAAAGGAACAAATAACTTCTAACATAAAGAGCAATCCCAGACAACCTAAATACACCCGTTTTCGTTTCAACACCTGTAATGCCGAGATTAAAATAAAAAGCTAAAAGGCAAAAAATAATCATTCCTACAATCTCACGCCGCCCAACTTTTAAGCCAATGTTAATTTTTAAATTATTCCCACTTTCCAATTCAGGCCTACCAAGATACGCCGCCAATATAACAGGAAGGGAAATCAAAAAGAAAATAAGGCTTCTGTATAAGCCATCATAAACATCGAAATTATAATTTCCAATAGCAAGCCATCCAGACTGCTGGAATTGATCAGCACCTATCATTACAATGAAAGGCGAAGACATGACCAAAACCGCCCAAAATATAATTAACTTAACCATTCACATCCCAATTTTATGCAGCAATACTCACTAGAATCACATTCTAATAAATTACAATAATAAAGAAACTTAATCTTCACACTACAATATAAATTACAACACACACGAATTACCATGAAAACATCATACATCACAACAAGCCCAATCACCTTCCACTCGTATTTCTTAATTTTTCAATTACAATTTTTCCCAACCTGTTAATCTTAAATACAATTAAAAAAAATAGCACGCAAGATACACAAAATGACAACCGGCCACGGCGTGAGAAAAGGGCAGCAGGTATTAAGGCCATATTAAATACACGGCGCAGTATTAATTTCGCATCGACCACTTGTCCAGCACAGAATAAATTAATTGCACGCCATGTGTAATCATTAATTTCCAAACCTCGGTAATTAAGCCAATCTAATTTTGTAAGACCCTCCTTCACAAAATCTTGTGAAAGATAATATTCCAAAACAAGGAAAATATCCGGACGCTCGGTTCTCAAACGCACGGCGCTAGAAAACTGAGCATCGGCTACACGATAGCGCATGAGCGCTTCATTTAAAATAGCTATTGAATGTTTGCTTGCAATCCTTAGCCAGACATCCAAATCGGCACTAGAACAAAATAGGTCCCCACGCCAACTAAAAATTTCCGCCTTGTAAATATGCGTACGAACCATTGCACTGGGGCAAATCAAAAAATTCGAACGCCTTAGAATAGCCTTAACAAGTTCTTTGAAATTTAAAACACTGGCCTCATGCACTTCGTCGGTAAAACGCCCGATAACTCCAAAAGGTTTCCCGGTAGCATTAATTCTTGTCGCAGCAGTTAACACAGCACCAATCTCTGTATGTTTCTCCAAAAAATTAACTTGCTTTTCCACCATATCAGATTCGTATACATCATCAGCGTGAAATATCGCAGTATATTCCCCATCCGCCAACTCTATGCAACGGGTGAAATTTCTCTCACCACCAATGTTTTTTGAATTTCGATGAATAACGACTCGCGGATCCGCTATCAACTCTACAATTTTTAATGTTTCATCAGTAGATGCATTATCAGAAATAATTATAGAAATATTCGAATACGTCTGAGAAAGAATAGATACTAAAGTTTCTCGGATTGTCGCCGCAGCATTATAGGTTGGAATGCAAATACAAACGCGTGGAAATTCGCCTACATTAAGGCCATTAATATTAAATGTGGTCAATCTCACCCCTCGCAAATATCATTCATTGAATTGTAAAATTTCTTAGCTAGATTATTTTGCAAAAAATTACGCCCTGCTATTCTCATCCTATGAATTTTTTCCGCAGACATGCTTGATACATCTTCCCACATTTCAATCCATGTCGAATATTTTCTGCAATCAACAAAAACATCCGCAGGAATATATTCCAACACATCAGGTGCACCCATATACAATGGAATTGTGCCTGCATACAAACAATCAAATAATTTTTCTGTTATATACCCATCCATTTTCATATTCTCAAAACACAAACAAAAATCATATCTTTGCAACACGTCAAATTTGGAAGCACACTTCCCTTTGTAGATTGACATTAACGCGCGATAATTAAGCCAATAAGGTAACCACATAGCATTACGGGACCACCATTTATCCCATCCCATACCGTACAAATCCACAATCCCAATCTTTGACAATTCAGCCATTGCCTTAATTCGAATGCTATACTGTTCGCAACTCCTGCCGTGTGCATTGTGGCTTCCATTAATAACAACCAAACGCTTTGTTCTTTGCGCATTTTCCCAGTATTGACTCAACACATCAGCATGAGGAATTGGATAGTAAAATTTATGTAACTTACTTGTATTAACACCGTCGAGAGAATATCCATCTCCACGAATGTTATACACGAATACTTTTTCAAAAACTTCTGTTAATCTCGGCAATGCCTCGTAAAGCGCCGGTGCAACCACTGGCGGCTCCATAATCACAAATGCAGAAAGTCGAGCGCGGCTTTCATGCAAGATACGTTCAAAATTCTCAAGTATGCCTAGAGAATAATATTTATTATATTGCATATCTTTATATGCATGCTTAAATAAATAATCCGCAGTAGACACACCTACATCTTTATTCGCCATACATTTACGAAATCGATCATATGGCAACAATTGCCCATCTCGGTTTAAAATGGGATTATCCAAATCAAACAAACCATTAGAATCAAAAACTCGATACGAAGGATCAATAAATATTTCAGTCCGCATTTTCAACTCCACCTATTGCATCATTTCTCGACACCAATAACATTTTCACGTATTGCCTTTATTTCTATAAGTGTTTCTTTATAAAATAATATTGGAACCACAAATAAGCAATACTGACAAATCCCAAAACTACAATGATCTCAAACCAACCTTTTGAATAGAATAGTTGACGCAAACCCAATGCCATCCCCCAAAGCACCACCGCTAAGATCACCGACATCAACATGGGGCGGATTGGAATTCCGCCACCAACCCGACGCGCCAACAAAATGTGCATTGTTGCCACAACAGCAAATCCTGAAACTGCCAATCCAATACCGACACCTGCCGCACCGAAAGTAGGTATCAACATGGAACACAATGTAATTGCAAGAACCGCCCCGATCACATTGGGAATAATCAACCATTTTGTACGCATAAACACATGTGCAATCATGGAATAGACACCCGTCAAAACTCTCGCGGCCTCGGCAAGTGCCCCCCAGACCAAATAATCCGCAGCGGCCTGGAAATTTTTCCCAAGAAAAATGCGTGTCAACTCTGGTGCCAACATCACAATAAGGGCAACCGTCAATAACAAAGATGGGATCACTGCAGCCGCATAGCGCTGCCATGCTTTTGCCTGAGACGCTGGACCACCGATACTGGCAGCCCGATATAAACGAGGTTGGAAATAAGTGGTTAAGACTGACTCAAAAGCCGAAATCATTCCTGCACTGATGCCATACCCCGCAACAAATATCCCCAGTTGCGCCAGACCCAGCCGCCCTTCCATAAAATAACGATATCCTTGTCCCTGCACCCAACCTAACCCAGCAGCAATAGCCACAGGCCAGGCAAAATTGAATAGCACTTGCAGGTGCGTTCGGCGGATTTCAGTTGAAACATGGCCGCCTCCCGTTTGTTGGAGCCGCGCAAAGAAAATCTTGGTTCCGATTCCGCCAAGAAGTATTTGGCCCAAAAGAAGTCCCAACAACCAATATTGTGCTGATGGCTGTACCAGTTTTACGAGAAACACGGCACAAATAAAACTCGCTGCAATTGTAGTCGTGGACAAAAAAACAAATCTTCCACTATCTCCAAGCAGATTTAGCGATGGTATTGCAGTTTGATTAATCGTATTGAAAAACAGCGAGCCACAAACCAAAAACAGTAGCCAGCCAATTGGAATACCAAAACTCACCAACCCTTGCACATAAAGAAGTGGCAATCCTATTGCCGCGACAAACGCCACCCATAGTAAATACCATGAATATCGAATGAAATAATATTGCGCCACTCCACCAGATTGCCAGGCGTGGAGCCGGCGATTGATGAACATGCCCACAGGATTAACAAGAAATAATGCAAAAAAAGCAGTCGTCGTCAAAACCAGTGAAACTCTGCCCATTTCGGCAGGAGACAATAATGTTGTGGCAACACGTACCGTGAGCAGCGCAAGTATAAATTGCGCCGCCCGACCGAATAAAATAATAATCAAATCTTTTCCACCACAATAGATTCCTGACGAATTACTTTTGAAACTTCAAGCAATAGTCCGTCTAAAGAAGACAATGCCGGCGCATAGCCAAAATCCCCAGCCTTCATATTTAACGAGAAGTAATGTGATTTGCAACCAGTTGCGTTAATACCAGCATTAGCCTCGTCTATTTCATACTGCAATTCAAAGTTTTCATGCATGACTGCCAATAATTTCGGCTTATCAATAGGCATTCGACTGTAACAATCCACTGGCATATTTCGAGCAGAGGAACAAAGGATCTTGCTGACTAGTTGATAAAAATCAGAGGGATGAACGAAATCTCGAACGATGTAGTCAGCCGATGTTTTCAATACCGTATTATTCTGAATCGCGCGCACAATATCCGTCATCAAGAAACGCGCAGACATGTCCTGAGTATGGCTGAAGTAATTGAATACACGAATATCGACTATTGGCAGATTCTGCAATGATCGATGCCGGCATTCGGCATGCAATTTGGCTACGGCATACCAATCTTGCGGCATGAGACTATTAATTGCGACAACAGCTTTGGTATTTTCATCGACCGGCACGTCAAAACTTGTCCCGTAAGCTGCGCCACTACTCAAGAACACGTATCGGCAATCAGGATGGTGCCGCACATAGCTCAACGCTAGCTCGTCGTATTTCAACGTGACATCAAAAATCGATGCCCCCATCGCCGCTGCTTGCGCGGGGTTCCCCACACCAACAAAATTGAGAATAGCGTCGAAATGTTCGTCCGTACCGAATGCGGAAAAATCGTTGACCGTATATTTAGTTGCCAAACCAACAATTGCCAACCACTGCGTCACGATTTCCGGGC
Organism: Formivibrio sp.; assembly: GCA_031291275.1. Lineage (GTDB taxonomy): Bacteria > Pseudomonadota > Gammaproteobacteria > Burkholderiales > Chitinibacteraceae > Formivibrio. Next base: position 42,193 of record JARLJJ010000040.1, on the reverse strand, counting down.
GACGGGCGAAAAGTACTAATTCATGGCGGCCTTGTTCAGAGAACGACATAACCAAATCTTTAGCAATCTGGCTAGTGGCACCGAGGATAGCGATGCGCATATATCAACCTGCCGCAAGAAATTCGCGAATTCGTTGTTCAATGGACACACGATCCAACCTATGCTCACGCAGCAGATAGTCATACGTTCCGCAGTGATGCGAAAAGCGATCATCAACACCGATGCGAAGTATCCGTAGAGGCGCGAATTCTGAAGCAATTTCGGCAATGACAGAACCTAACCCCCCCAGAACTGAGTGCTCTTCAAAAACCACGACAACCCGACTCTGCTGGCAGATTGACACCACCTGCTGGTTATCCATTGGCTTGATAAAGGGCGCACTCCAAACTGCAGTATTCGGATAAGCATCGGCGGCGATATCCAAGGCCGTACGTGCCAAAGATCCGGTAGCAATGAAGGTGATATCACCCTGCAACCCAGATTTGACTTTCAGCAATTCACCAATTTTCGCTCTCGGCATCTCATCATGTACATCGCCACGGTCTGATTTCCCCATACGCAAATACACGGCCGACTTAGCTTGGTAAGCTGCATCCATGCACGCACTGACCTCGAACCTGTCTGCCGGCGAATAGACCGCTAAATTGGGAATCGCTCTAGTGCAAGCAATGTCTTCCGTTGACTGGTGACTTGTACCCAGATGGCTATAGACAAAACCAGCGCCATCACCGATAAAAATCACTGGCAGCTTGTCATGTGCTACATCAAGCTTGATCTGCTCTACAACCCGCACAGGAATAAAGGCGCTCAAACCATAAACAAAAGGTCTGAAACCTGCTCGTGCCAAACCCGCCGCCATCCCAACCATATTCTGCTCGGCAATACCCGCATTGATGTATTGCGCTGGACATGCCTTGCGAAAATCATCAAACAGGGCATAACCATGGTCCCCGGTAAGCAGTAGGACATTGGGGTCACTCTTTGCAAGGCGAACCAGTGATTCTGAAAAGGCGGCTCTCATTGCCCACCTCCTGCGACTGCAGACACGGCTTGCGCATAGGTTTCAGGATCAAGTCGCGTATAGTGCCACCTGTTATTGTTCTCCATAAAAGGTACACCTTTGCCCTTGACTGTTTTGGCAATAAGCGCCTTCGGAGATTCTGATTTACTGCTCCAAAGCCGGTTAATAGCGCCATCAATGGCGACTTCATCATGTCCATCAACAGTCATCGCCTCGAAACCAAAACTTTCAAATTTGGATTGAATCGAACCCAAATTGAGTACGTCTTGCGTACTACCCATTGCCTGGTAGCCATTTTCATCAACGATCACCATGAAATTCTTGAGATTATGATGTGCAGCGAATAGCGCCCCTTCCCAGATAGGGCCTTCGTTAATTTCGCCATCACCAACCAAGGCATAGGTTTTTTGATCTGAATTCCGCAGCTTTGCCCCCATCGCCAAACCAACCCCCACCGAAAAACCGTGTCCCAAGGAGCCAGAGGTCACTTCCAAACCCGGAACCCGTGAATCGGACAATCCTTTAAGATCGCTACCATCGGAAAAATAACCCGAAATCTGGCTATCTTTAAGCCAGCCAAGCTCACGCATACACGCGTATTGCGCCATTACGCCATGGCCTTTGCTCAATACAACGTAATCCCGGCCTGGTGCTAGTGGATCGCCGCCAGGGTAGCGCAAGTGATTCCGGTACAACACGGCCAAAAGTTCAATGATTGAAAAGGCACATCCGATGTGCACGGTAGAGCCTGCAAAGGCCATATCCAGTACTGTTTTTCGGAGCCCCTTGGCATCAAAAGGTTTGGTTTTGGATGGCATTACACGCACCACTCAGAAGTTCACGCCAAGGAAGGTCTCGATCTTCTCGACCACGTAATCCAGCATCTCGGTCGATAGCCCCGGATACACACCGATCCAGAAGGTCTGGTTCATGACGATGTCGGTATTGGTGAGTTCGCCGCTGATGCGGAAGTTCTTGCCGATCATGTACGGCTGGCGGGTCAGATTGCCCGCGAACAGCAAACGTGTACCAATCTTGTTCTGGTCAAGATACTGTTGCAGGTCGACACGACGGATACCCGATCCTTCTTTCACTGTGATCGGGAAGCCGAACCATGAAGGATCGCTGTTCTCTGTCGCTTCCGGCAGGATCAGGAACTCTGCGCACGATTGCAGCTTGTTTTTCAGGTATGTGAAGTTCTGCTTGCGCGCCGCGATAAAGCCTTCGGCCTTATCGAGCTGTGCCACGCCACAGGCGGCCTGCATATCGGATATCTTCAGGTTGTAGCCGAGATGTGAATAGGTGTACTTGTGGTCGTAGCCTTCCGGCAAATTGCCCAACTTCCAGGCAAAGCGCTTCATGCAGGTATTGTCCTTGCCCGGCTGGCAGTAGCAATCACGACCCCAGTCGCGGAACGATTCGGCGATTTGCTTCAAGAGATGGTTGTTCGTGAAGACCGCGCCGCCTTCGCCCATCGTGATGTGGTGGGCCGGGTAGAAGCTCAGCGTAGCGATGTCACCAAAGGTACCGACGAGCTGACCGTTGTATGTCGAACCCAGCGCATCGCAGCAGTCTTCGACCAGCCACAAATTGTACTTCTCGCACAGCGCCTTGATCACACTGAGGTTGTAGGGGTTGCCCAGCGTATGCGCCAGCATAATGGCCTTGGTCTTCGGGCTGATCGCCGCTTCGATCTTGCTCGCGTCGATGTTGTATGTACCCAGTTCCACATCGACGAACACTGGTACTGCACCAAATTGCAAAATCGGATTGACCGTCGTCGGGAATCCAGCAGCCACGCCGATCACTTCATCACCCGGCTGGATGGCGCGATCACCGAGCTTGTGCGAGGTCAGAGCAGAGAAAGCCAGCAGATTGGCTGACGAGCCAGAGTTGGTCGTGATCAGGTATTTCACCCCAAGGAATTTGGCAAGCTTCTGTTCGAATTCGTCGTTGAAGCGTCCCGTGGTCAGCCAGCCATCGAGCGAGGCTTCGACCATTAGCTTGAGTTCTTCGGCATCCAGGACCTTACCCGACGGCGGAACCACCGACTGGCCCGGCACGAACTGGCGCGGGGCATACTGGATAGCTGCGTACTCTTCGACAAGTTGAGCGATCTGCTGGCGAAGTTGTTGGGATTTATCCATTTTGTTTATTCCGTAAATTCAGATTTGGCGCACTGTGGCACCTGTATTTTGAATGGCGTTAAGCCGCTTCGTATTCGCGGATTTGCTTGAGCGTCAGCGCCTGCATATCACCACCTGATTGGTGCGCCTTGTGCCATTCGCTGATTTTATCCAGCGTGTGCAACAGGTCCCAGCGCGGCTGCCAACCTAGTTTCATATGGGCTTTCGAGCAATCGAGTTTCAGATAGTGCGCTTCGTGCAGATTGGCTGCAGACGGATCGATGCTGTAGGCCGCACCGTTGCCCCATATCTGTGTCAGTTGTTCGACGATCCACGCAACCGGCTTGGCATCGTGGTCGTGCGGACCAAAATTCCAGCCTTCGGCGTATTGCGCCCCTTCGGTGTAGAGCTTCTCGGCCAGCAGCAGATATCCCGACAGCGGCTCAAGCACGTGCTGCCAGGGACGGATCGCGTGTGGGCTACGGATAATAACCTCGCGATCTTCTTCAATCGCTCGGACGATATCCGGAATCAGCCGATCCATTGCCCAATCCCCGCCGCCGATCACATTGCCGGCACGGCCTGAAGCCAGCGCGACGCCATGTTTGACATAGTCCGCCGGATTGAAGTAGGACGAGCGAAACGCTGCCGTAACCAGCTCGGAACACCCCTTGCTATTGCTATAGGGATCGTAGCCACCCATCGCTTCGTTCTCACGGTAGCCCCAAACCCATTCGCGGTTTTCGTAGCACTTGTCGCTGGTAACATTAACTACTGCTTTGATGCCTTGCGTCTGCCGAATGGCTTCGAACAGATGCACAGTGCCCATCACGTTGGTAGCATAAGTTTCCACCGGATTAGCATAGGAATAACGCACCAAGGCCTGCGCAGCCATGTGGATGACAATTTCTGGCTGCGAATCCTGGATGGCTTTTTGTAGTGCGGCCAGATCACGTATATCGCCAACGAGGGAAGTCATGCCGTCAGCCACACGCGCCACTTCAAACAAGCTTGGCGTGGTGTTCGGTGCCAATGCATAACCAGTCACCTGCGCACCCATGGATTGCAACCACAGCGAAATCCAGCTGCCTTTGAAACCGGTATGTCCTGTCAAAAAAACGTGCTTCCCTTGCCAGAACGCCTTATTCATTCCCACACCTTCCAGGGGGCTTTACCGGATTGCCAGAGTTCTTCCAGATAAATCTTGTCACGCAATGTATCCATCGGCTGCCAGAAACCTTCGTGTTGAAAAGCCGTTAATTGACCCGATTCGGCCAATTTTTCCAACGGTTCACGCTCCCAAACGGTGGCATCCCCATCAATAAGGTCAATCACCTTGGGCGAGAGCACAAAGAAACCGCCATTGATCATTCCACCATCGCCTTTAGGCTTTTCTTTGAAGGAATTGACTTTGTGATGCTGAATATCCAACGCGCCAAAACGGCCCGGCGGATAAGTCGCAGTCAATGTTGCATCCGCACCTTGATCCTTGTGAAACTCTATCAACTCGCCAATATTAACGTCGGCCACGCCATCGCCATAGGTCAAGCAGAAAAGTTCCTCGTCTTTCAGATAGTCTTTAACTCTGCGCAGGCGCCCACCCGTCATTGAGTTATCGCCGGTATCAACCAGAGTCACTTTCCAGGGTTCTGCATATTTCTGGTGTACTTCCATTCGGTTACTTGACATGTCGAAAGTAACATCCGACATGTGCAGGAAGTAATTGGCAAAATACTCCTTGATGACATAGCCTTTGTAACCACAGCAGATCACAAATTCGTTGATCCCGTAATGGGAATAGATTTTCATGATGTGCCATAGGATCGGCTTTCCGCCGATTTCGACCATAGGCTTTGGTTTTACCGTGGTTTCTTCGCTAATCCGGCTACCAAGGCCTCCGGCCAGAATGACTGCTTTCATAGAGCAGAACCAGATAAAAGGGCAAGCGCTGCAAACGCTTCAGGTATAGGGAAATGATGATTTCCAACGAATAGTCCGTTCTGGTCAATGTGCTCGGCATTCTTCAGCGTGCCATGAATTTCCGAATCGAAATATTTCACCACTTCGTTTTTGGCAAAATTTCCCGCGACGATAGGACGACACTCAAAACCCAGCTCATTCAATTGAGCCACCAACATTTTACGTGTGAGTTGACTACCAGGCCGGATCACCAAACTGAAACCAAACCAACTACTCTCGCCAATCTCGCGCTGGATAAGAATGTCTGGATGATTACCCAAGGCCGCTTGCAATAACTTGCCATTCTTGCGGCGCTCTTCGATCATTTTCGGTAACCGTTTTACCTGCTCAATGCCAAGCGCCCCTTCCATTTCAAGCGGACGAACGTTGTAGCCGGGCAGAACAAAACGAAAAGACTCCTCAAACGGATCATCGCTCTTATCGCTACAAACATGATTTTTCTGGGGCAAGTTGCGCGTCCAGCCATGGGCTCTAAGCGACAACAGAATTTGGTAAATCTCTTCGTCATCGGTAACAATCAAGCCACCTTCCATCGTGGAAATGTGGTGACTAAAGAAAGAGCTATAAGTACCCATCACACCAAAGGTGCCCGCTGGCTTGCCTTGATAGGTGGCCCCCATAGACTCGCAATTGTCTTCCATCAACACGATGTCACGTTTGCCAATAATCTGCTGGATGCGTCCAAAATCATTCGGGTTACCCAACAAATTAACCGCCATGATTGCGCGTGTTTTGTCTGTGACGGCTTGTTCAAGTTGATCGAGATCATAGTTCAAAGTGTGCAAATCAATATCGACAAACTTGATCTTCAAGCCATACTGATAAAGTGGGTAGTAAGTTGTGCTCCAAGATACGGCTGGCACAATAACTTCATCTCCGCGCTGAAGTTTCAATTTTGAATTCTTGGTATAAAACAACGCCGCCACCATCAACAGATTAGCCGATGATCCAGAGTTCACCATTACACAATGATTACTGCCAGTATATTGAGCAAAACCACGCTCGAATGCTTGTACATTTGCCCCCATGCTGTACATGCCGGAAGCGATGACACGCTGCATCGCCTCATGTTCTTCTGCACCCCAAGAAGCTGTTGCCAATGGAAATTTGAAACTCATTACTGACATCCCTTCAAATAATCGTTGTACGTTTTTTCGATGCCTTCATGAAGATCGTGGCTTGCCGACCACCCCCATGCTTGCTGCCTTTCAACATTAACTAGTTTGCGTGCCATTCCGACAGGCTTACTAAGATCGTGAACAAAACCACCGGTGTACCCCATCACCTCAGCAGCTGCTTGATAGTATTCGTTGATCGTATAGTCATGCCCCAGCCCAAGATTCATATAAACAGGCAAAGTGTCGAATTTATTTATCGCTCGCACGATCGCATCAGCTAAATCACCGGCATACATAAATTCACGCCGAGCAGAACCATCACCCCAAATTTCGACAGCTTGTTGTCCACTTTGTTTGGCTTGGTGGACTTTATGAATGATTGCTGGCACAAGATGCGAATGCACCGGGTCGAATTTGTCGTGCGGGCCATAAATGTTGCAAGGGATGAGTGTTTTGTACTCATAACTCACGTCCTCACGCGTGATGTATTCGCACAAACGTGCTGTCACCACCTTGGCAAGAGCGTAGCCTTCGTTGGTCGGTTCCAGCTCGCCCTTGAGCACCATTTCTTCGCGCAAGGGTTCAGAGTGGTTGCGCGGATACATGCAAGAACTACCAAGATTGATCAATCGCTTGATACCAACCTGATGCGCAGCCCAAACGATATTACGTCCCATATCAAGGTTGTCCATGAGGAACCCGACCGGCTCGCGCATATTCGCCTGAATCCCGCCTACCTTCCCTGCGGCATGAATCACCATATCAGGTTGGTGTTCGCATAAATATGCATGCACGTCACTGAAATTGCGCAGATCTAATTCGCTACTCCGAGGGGCGAGAATATTGAATTCGCGGATGGAAGGATGCTCAAGTACGTTGCGCCCCACCATTCCTGATGCACCGGTAAGCAAAATCCTCACAGCATTTTCTCCATTCGTACCAACATCATTGTTCTGCACTTACCGAAACACTGAATCCATGCTTCTTGAGGTGCGCGTGTTGCTTAGCTTGCAGCAAGTCATTTGCCACCATTTCGGCACACATTTGCTGTACAGTAATTTCCGGTACCCAACCAAGCTTTTCTTTGGCTTTGCTTGGATCACCCAGCAGCGTTTCCACTTCTGCGGGTCTGAAATAGCGAGGGTCCACGCGCACAATTACATCACCTACCTTCAGAGCAGGTGCTTTGTCGCCTTCAATCTTGGCTACAGTGCCAATCTCACCCACACCAGCACCGCTAAATTCGAGCGTCACGCCCAACTCAGCCGCACTCCAACTGATAAACTGCCGCACGCTATATTGCACCCCGGTAGCAATCACAAAATCTTCTGGCTTTTCTTGCTGCAGCATCATCCACTGCATCTTCACGTAATCCTTGGCATGCCCCCAATCACGCAAAGAATCCATATTGCCCATGTAAAGACATTGTTCCAGTCCTTGAGCCATATTGGCGAGGCCCCGGGTAATTTTGCGGGTAACAAAGGTTTCGCCACGACGAGGTGATTCGTGATTGAACAATATTCCATTGCACGCATACATACCGTAGGCTTCACGGTAGTTCACTGTCATCCAGTAGGCGTAGAGTTTGGCAACGGCGTACGGGCTGCGAGGATAGAACGGTGTGGTTTCTTTTTGCGGCGTTTCTTGTACCAAGCCATAGAGCTCGGAGGTAGATGCCTGATAGAAACGGGTTTTCTTTTCCAGTCCAAGAAAACGAATGGCCTCAAGTAAACGCAAAGTGCCCATGCCATCAACATCGGCGGTGTATTCCGGCACTTCAAAGCTCACCGCCACATGCGATTGCGCCCCGAGGTTATATACCTCATCCGGCTGCACTTCCTGCAGGATGCGGGTGAGATTAGAACTATCGGTCAGATCACCATAATGCAATTTGAAGCGTGCATTCTCGATATGCGGATCTTGGTAAATATGATCCACGCGCTGGGTATTGAATGAGGATGCACGGCGCTTAATACCGTGGACTTCGTAGCCTTTCTCTAATAGAAATTCGGCAAGGTATGAGCCATCTTGGCCAGTAATGCCCGTAATCAAGGCGACTTTTTTATCCATTCTTTTCTGCTCACAATCAACTTAAATTAATTAATCAAACTCTAATTAAAGCCAGTAATTCTACTGTCTTTGCCTGCATTAGTTCTACATCCATTCGGCTTTCCACATTCAACCTGATCACCGGCTCGGTATTCGACATGCGTAAGTTGAAGCGCCAGTCAGCGAATTCCACGCTCAAACCATCGGTATGGTCCATGGCCAGTGCGCTTGGAGCATATGTGGCTTGAGCTTGCCTGATTGTAGATCTGCAGCAGCTGTTTGCTCACCGCAATCGTCGCGGGGTAAAGCCGGGAGCCAGAGCCCCCTGCGAGGATGATGTCCTTGCGTTTAGGTTAGTGGCGAGTGGTAATTAGCAAGTCGGAAGGGGTAGTCACTTCTCTTCACCTTTATGGTTAATTTACCTCGTGCTGCATAATTTGTTTTGGATCGTCATTCCCATCGGGGCCGGAATCCAGAGATACCCAAGCAAAACCCTGGATTCCGGGCCAAGCCCGGAATGACGACACTTTCAATAAAATTTTCCCTCGATGATGTTTCAATGAGGCGATTCAAAAAATCAATCATGAAGCGATATGCATCGGTTTGAATCAACTGATAAATCACATCGTCATTCAAATTCAGGTAGTCATACACAATCCGGTTGCGCAGCCCAATAGCGCGCTGCCACGCGGCCAGATCATCGGAGGCAATCAACTGCTTTTGCTGCAAAAGCGTAAACGCATCATAGGCACTCACTGGCACGGGCAGCTTCAGCGCTATTAGCCAGTGCTTGGATTTACCAATGGCGTTTTCCACCAATACCTGCAAAGCATGTACTGCCCCAGAAAATTCCAACGCGCTCAAGTGTCCGGCATTTTCCAGATTCTGACGTGCTTCCTGCAGGATAAGATCCTGTTTGGCCGCATGCGCTGCGGTTTCTGCCTGGTAAATATCAAGCTGCATGTTGTTGCTCCCAGGTAAATTCTTCCAGTTCCCGCCAGGTACGCACCAGAAAATGACTCCAAGCCAAGGTGTTCTCGCCCTTCAACAACAAGCCATGATTGGCCACCTGTTCTCGCATCGCCAAACCGGCCGCGCTTAAATCGATCAGATCAAGCCGTTCTACCGGGATGCCTGCTTCTGCAGCAAGAGACCACTGCAAACGTTGCAGTTCGTCGAACCGCGCCATGGCCGGTAATGAGGGATCCGTCAGTATAGCCAGATCCCAATCGCTATCCTCGCGAGCCAGGCCATCCGCACGGCTACCAACAACCACAGCAAGGATTACTTGCGGATTGCCGTCCAGGCATTTTTGCAATGATTCAAACCGGCTATCACTCATGGCCGCGCCAAGCATTGACAAGCTCTGCCCAGCGCCGGTTACTTTCTTTATCCGCGCAGCTCTTTTTAAGCGCTTCCCGCACAAATGCGCTTATGCAGGCCAGGAAAAATCCTCCCATCCCTGCCAACAGAATCAACAAGGCACGCTTTGGCTTGGATTTCCGTTCCGGTGGTGTAGCAACATCCAGAATTTGAATGCTGGCACCATCCTTTGCTTCGTCCAGTTTGGCTAGCTCATATTGTTTGGACATCAGATCAAACAAGGTTTCCTGGTATTTAAGATCTCGCACCTTGCGAAGATATTCCACCGCGATCTCCGGCGCTTTGGCGCGTGATATCAAGATATCGTCGTCATTGCCACCTTTGGTCAAAGTATTCAATTGTTGTTGCAAGCCACCCATCTCCGCTTTTACCCGTTGGTAATCCGGATTTTGTTCCGTAACGAAATTTTTCATCGCGGCCATCTGCACTTGCCTAGCTGTGATCTGGGCACGCAATCCAGCCAGTGCATCTACCGTGGCTTGGCCTTGTGCCTCAAACTGCATTACACCGGTTTTTTCCTGCAATTTCTTTAAAGCAACTTCTGCAATCGTTAGATCTTGCCGAGTCTTATTAAGTTGGTTTTCAAAAAACTGTCGGCGTTGCCCTGCTTCGGTAACCGCTAGTGTTTTGCTTAAATCGCGCAACTCTTCCACATAGGCATTAGCAATTTGTGCTGCCAATAGGGGCGATTGATCTTCCACTGCGATGGAGATCAATCCATCTTTGCCACTGGAGATTTTGCTATTCCCTGCCAGAGCAAGACGCGTATCCGTCATGGTCTTGGCTTCGTAAAGGTCCTTGAGTTTGAACCGAGCAATCAACTTGTCGGTTACAACCCTGCTTTGCAGCATGGCAATGTAGAGGTCATTGGGGTTTTTAATGCCCAGTGCAGCGCCCGCACCACCGGCCAAACCACCTAGAGATGACAGCATCATTGCTGCACCGGATTGCTGCTGTTGTGGGGGCAATATTGTGGTATTGGCTTCAAACACTGGCTTTGCGACCAAACCATAAAGCAAAGCCAGTGCGGCAAAAGCAACGGGCATGCTAATCAGTAAGCGTTTATGTCGCACCAATACAATCAGCAAATCGAGCAGGCTGATTTCATCATCCATCTCCGGCTGGGGCAATGCAGCAGTGTTTTCCTGAGAACTCATTGGGTTAATTTACCTGTACAAGAAAGTGCCGGCGAACTAGGCCGGCACTGGTTTTATTTAAGTGTTTTGATGGCGGCTGCGCCAAGACCAAAGTTGGAGAGGATTTGCGTCCAGTCCATCAAGTTCTTGGTAAAGCTGGAGCGGTCGACCTTCTCTGGCACGATGATGGTGTCGCCTGGCAAGGCTGCCGTACTATCGAAAGAGTGCCAGAAAGCAAGCGAGGACTGTTGCTTGGCACTGATCACCGAACCATCTGCGCGAATCACATGGATACTGCCCTCTTCGGCATTTTCAGTAGGGCCACCCGCTAGACGCAGGTAGTCTTCAATCCGTTTGCCACGCTCAAACATAAAGGCATTGTTGCGGCTATAAATCGAACCCATCACATCCACTGTGCCAGGAATATGCGGTACAAATAGACGGTCGCCATCTTCCAGCTCCAGTTTGGGTAATGCTTGAAGTGTGGAATCTTCTGGTTTCAAGCCGAGCACGATACGGCCTGTCGCGCGCAGGGTCTTGAGCTTGTCTGCCAGCGCCTGGGTTTGTTGAGACTGGATTTGTGCACCCATCACGCTCTCGCTGCGCACTGCGTTGATCGACTGCTCGGATGCTTGGCGGTTGGCTGATTGTTTCAGATCATCGGCATATTTTTCCAGCTCAGCCTGCTGTTTGACGCGAACAGATTCACGGTCGAATTCAGCACCAAAAAGGTATGCGCTTGGGCTCAATCCGCCTATGCGTTTCACCAAATCGCGCAGCGTTTCGCCGTCTTTCACTTCGTAAAATCCAGGCACAGCCACTTCGCCTTCCAACCGTACAAAACGGGTACGCTTAACACTATTTTGTTGAATATCGGCTTTACTGAAAATATTCAGGATATCGCCAGATTCCAGCACCAGATCATTAGCAGGGTCTTTATCCAGCGCTTTGGCCAAATTGAAGGAAACCAATCGTGTGCTCAAATCAACTGGATTCACCCGCTCAATCATGGCGTAATCCCAGTTGATTTCATTCAAATCTGCGCGAGACCCGTGCGCCGTCTTGGCCACTGCATTGTTCTGATCAAGGACGGAATCCGCATCACCACGGGTTTTGTTTTCCCAATAATTTTGCGCTTGCAACATTTCCCGGCTGGTAATCAGATCACTGACCTTCATGCCCTGATGCCAATTCAGCCGCACAGGTTGCGCCACGTTACCGCGCAATGAAACCACTTGATCCACACGTGAAGTCAGCTCATAGAGCTGGGCAATATCGCCACCTCGCATTGCAAAGTCAGCCGCTTTTTTAAGCGGCATGGATTCAACCACGCGGCCCTTTTGTTCCACCACTCGCTCAACCGACACGGCACCGTCTTGCGCTAATTGCCGTACACCACCCGCCAGATCAATCAAATCCTTGAGCGATTCATGGTCTTTTAGTTCATAAATAGCGGGAACACGTACACTGCCATGAATCGCCACTTGTGGCCCTGTGGCTGGAATATAGATAACGTCGCCGGAAGAGAGCCGCAAATCAGACGACTTATCTCCCTTCAGCAGCAAATCGTACAAATCCAGTTCGCTGACAACCTTATTGCCACGTTTAAGTTGAATATGCCGCATCGAGCCGGCTTCACTCGGCCCGCCAGCGGCAAACAGCGCATTCACTACCGTAGAAAGGGCTCCGAGCGTATAGCTGCCAGGCTTCTGGGCATAACCCATCACAAAGACTTGCGCAGGACGCAATTGACCCATGGTAACTGCCAATGAAAAATTACGGAATACACGGCCAATTTCATTGGTCAAATATCCCTTAAGATCGCCAAACTGCACGCCTACCACGCTGATATTACCGACCCGTGGGACAAAAACCTGACCACTACGGTCCACCGTTAAAGTTAACTCAGCATCCAACTGCCCCCAGGTGCGCAAGGTGAATTCATCCCCCACATTCAACACATAATCCGGGCCGACAGGCATAGCTTGTATGGGTGCAAACGGGCTTCCACCTTCAGCAAACATTCGCTGACCAAATACCGGTAGCGCCACTGCGGCAGAGCGGCAAAGGTATTTCTGAAAATCATTTAGCTCACCTGGACGGGCACACGAAACCGGCTTGACTGGTACAGACTGGCTGGGTTTCATTGCAGGCATAAAAGCGGTGCTATTCCCATTGGGATCAACAAGAAGCGACTGCCGTAATTGCGGTACCTGAGAATCAGTCGTTGCACCAGAGGATTGGGTGCCATAAGTCTGGCAATCACCGGTTCCGGAAAGACACGCAGAGGGTGACGAGATCGCATAGGCAGAGGGGGCCACAATCAGGGCTCCGACCAAAAATACTTTTTTCATTTGATCAAACATACCGACCATTCCCACCTTGATGTAAAGAAGCTATTGATACACGGTCACGAAAAACACGCAGTAACAGCATTACACAATACAAAAACGCCAAACGCCCATAAATCACGACTTAGTCAGCTTGGCCGGAGCCAGTAAAAGGTAAACTATTTTGCCCAAATAACATCGAACAAACGCTTATAAAGCTAGCTAGGCTGGACGAATTCTGGCGGCAGATTCTACCATGCCCCAATTGCATAAATGCTAAGTGCAAACGGCATGGTTACCACTAACACAACAAAAGTTGATGCTTTTTGCCAAAAATTAACACCCACCGAATGCCTACGAGCTGCAAGCAGCAACCAAGCTACGCGACCTCATCCCAATATTCTCAGTAAGAATGCCGTGGTTTTTTGCGCCAAATTATTTTTTGCCACGTTTTCTATCGATGCAGCGTGCAGTTCGGTCATGAACTAATTCAGATAGATACAGTAAGCATTTTGGCCATAGTAAATAACAGTTGCTGGGGCAGATCACCTGCATTTTTAACATGGCATCACAAGATCTGGTTGCGCGTAGCCAAGCAAGAGAAGGCTTTCATCTGGCAATTCCGTTTTTGGAAAGTGGCTGTTCCTTCCGTTGCAGGAACACCGCATAGGAAATCATAAAAGTAAATCTTGCTCGCTACGGCAAGATAGACTTGGGCAGCGTACGGCCACTGCACTGCCCACCCCTCAACTCAATCCGTACCAGTGAGCGCAGCATGACACACCAACATGAGCGGCAAAACTCAACTTGCCCGGCGCCACCTCTATTCGCCAAGATGTGTCGATTGGCGCGCCTTGACCGAAAAGATTCTGCAGTAGCTTTGTTTGAACCCCTATGCACTCAAAGACTGGCAGTAGGCTTCAGCTTTCTTCTTGGCATTGTGCACAAAGGTTTTGGTGAGGTCGTCACAGTGCTTGACCGAGACTTGGTGGTGCGAGCGGTTCTCGATGGACGCCATGTCCATGCTCCAATTTATTGAGGAGCACGGTATAGGGTGAAGTTGCAACTAGGATTTGTCGCCGAAATGACTGCGCGGGAAAAAGTGCCTGTAATTGCGGACACTCTTCTTTCGATGGCGAACCAGATGGCAACTGCCACAGATTTGCCACTAGCGCTCTGTACAAACAAAAACAGCGGGCAAATAACCCGCTGTTTTGTATACATAAACCTGGTCGGGGTGAGAGGATTCGAACCTCCGGCCTCTACGTCCCGAACGTAAATCACCCTGCCTAATACGGTGCTCCGCCAATTTTCGGTTCTATATAAATCAACAAGTTGCGTCATATTGCGCTTACCTGCGCGTAGCTTCGCGCAGGAGTGTGCCACCCTCATTTCCCACCAAATTGCCACCAACTCAGCAAGGCTCAACGAGTATAGCGCGCGCACGACAGCATCATGCATGATGATTGTGACTATACACAAGACCATAACTCATTGTGTCTCGCATCATGACTCTCCCGACCCCGTTCAAACCCCTCACCAAAGAAGATATTGCAGGCATCCTCAACATTTCAATCCGCACCGTTGAAAATTGGATCAAAGACGGTACGCTCCCTGCTCCCCATAAAATTGCTCAGCGCGTCTACTGGCATCCCGATATTTTTTATACCTGGCTAGATCAGCGTCTGAAGCAAGCGGATATCGAGTCAGCTTCTGACCAAGCCAAAGAATGCGAAATGCGAGCTTCTCAGCCCAAACCCAAAGCAAGCACCAAGAGTCGAAACGAGCTGGAAATACTACAGGCAAAGACAGATTCAAAACTTGCAAAACTCATGAGCGAAACTTGCCGCCAACCCCGGGAAGTTCCAGGAAATATTCTGCAATTAACCGATTAGCCGGGAAGCTTGTCAGCAGAGACTTCGGCGCAAGCCGATCCCAAAATGTAGACACTTTGCCTCCTGGCGACATATCGAGCGCAGGCCAATCCCCCAATTTTGGGCACTTTACCTGCTGACTGTCGCCTGAGTCGCAAGCCGACACCCCAAATGTTGGCTCTTTGCCTCCTGGCGACATATCAAGCACAGGCCAATCTCCCAATTTTGGGCACTTTACCTGCTGACTGTCGTCTGAGTCACAAGCCGATACCCCAAATGTTAGCTCTTTGCCTCCTGGCGACGGATCGTGCGCACGCAGGCCAGTCTCCCAATTTTGGGCACTTTGCCTGCTGACTGTCGTCTGAGTCGCAAGCCGATACCCCAAATGTTGGCTCTTTGCCTCCTGGCGACATATCAAGCGCAGGCCAGTCTCCCAATTTGGGCACTTTGCCTGCCGACTGTCGTCTGAGTCGCAAGCCGATACCCCAAATGTTGGCTCTTTGCCTCCTGGCGACATATCAAGCGCAGGCCAATCTCCCAATTTTGGGCACTTTACCTGCTGACTGTCGCCTGAGTCGCAAGCCGATACCCCAAATGTTGGCTCTTTGCCTCCAGCGTGGTCGAGGCGTTGCGCAATAGGTATCCGTCACAGACCAGAAGTATCAAAATTCCAACAATAATTGGCTCTTTGAGTCAACGCGGTATCGCTAACGATCGAATAGCCTCAAGTCTGCCGTACGGCCTAGCTGACCAGGAATATCTGGCTGCGAACTGCGGGTGAGTAGGCAGTGCAAGTGGCCGAGTTGGCGTACTAGCACCGTTGTGAACCGCCGGAGAAACGGCAGTTGAATTTGAGGAGGCAACTGAGGCGGCGAGGTCCGCACCTTGGAACGTCCTAACGACTACGGAGCCCTCCCCTAGCGATACGCCACACTTCCACACCGGGAGGGGATTGCCCCACGGGCGGGCACACAAACACTGCATGCACTCGGGTCATTGACGAGCACACTGCAAACACACACTACCCTTGCTCGACTCGCCGGATCAAAAGCTGCCGCGGGTTGTCGGGATCTTGCTCAATATCGATCGTATCGCCCTCTTCCCAGCTCAAATATCGCAGTATTTCTTCCGGTATTTCCAAAATGCCGTCACCTGAGCCATCGTTTGCATCGAGTATTTTTGTAGTCCAAGTGACTGCTCACGACGAAAACTCCCAAGAAAAGTATAGTGATTTTTGCAGGTAGCGACGGCAGGCACCGCAGGTGGATGCCCAGGCCGTGGGCGGGTTTGCTCGGAAGGCTGTTGAGTTTGGGGGGAGAAAAGTGAAGGGGTTGCAGGCGCGCGTCAGGGGCGCAGAGCCCTGGGCAGACTACGCAGGTATTGCTCTTGCTCTTCAGTTTCGATCATGCCATCACGCGCTGAGCGAATGCGTTCGATCGCATCGTCAACAGTCTCGCCAAGCTCGATTAGAAGCTGTGCTGCGACAGTACCCGTACGCCCGCGCCCGCCAAGGCAGTGTATGAGTATGCTCCCGCCCCGTAGAAGCTCGGTGCGCAGTAACTTGCCCTCAGTTTTCCACGCGATTTCCCAACCCTCATCGGGAGCGCGTCCGTCAATTATTGGTAAGTGAAACCATTTCATGCCGGCGTCTCGCACAACATCGCCAATTGTCGGTACGCGATACTCAGAAAGCTCCCAATCTTCCATTAGTGTCACGACCATCGTCGCGCCCCAATCGCGGATAACACTCACATCTATAGCCAGATTTCGCTCCCAACCGAAGCCACCGAGCGACGTGGTTGAGTGTTTTCCCGGGCATATCGTCATGCCGATTAGCCCGCACGACGCAGGCACGCTCGCGATTCGCAAAGGGGACTCCTCGCTCGTTACCGCGCGAAGGGGTTGGGGTTTGGGGGTGTCGATTTGGCTCATCCCGATAGCCTAGCATAGCGCGTGGGTAGTGTTCGAAAGTGAGGAGGAAGTCAGAAGGTAGGGGGGCCGACTTTAGAGAAGAGTCATTGAGGTTCGGCTAGCTCGCCGACTTTATGCTGCTCGCTAGCCTTCTCCACTTTTCCGATTTTTCCGGCGACAATCCAGCCTATTCCTGCAAAGCACAGACAAGACCAGCCAAGGACTGCTGGTCGGCCGAATCAGGAACTCACACAATCGGCTATCAAGAGTCATTCGCCGATGCCTCAGAGCCGCCATTTGAATGGCTGCTTCACTCTGAAACCATTTCAGGCGCCTACGCGTGCAACTGATACTAAGCTGCCACTTGCCACTTGCCACTTGCCACTTGCCACTTACCACTTTGACCAAGTGACATCGGTTTTGCGACCTTTAACTGTCACTCATTCAGGTAAAAACATAGGGTAAGGGCACCGGTCGATTCGATGGGAACGGTTTGGACATCACAGTAACGGGGCAGCGGAAGTCGCGGCGTCTCCACGATTACCTGCTGAAAAACCCGCGCGCCCTGTTCATCGACGCACCGCCTAACAATCCGTACCGGTCTCTACCGCCACCAACGGACTCCTTACACCCGTCTTTGTAGCCAATTCCCGGGCAATTCACTCTTTCACTCCACGACCTCCGCTTCCTTGGCGAGCTCGCCCAATGCTGAGCGCGCCGGACGCGGTGCACCGAGATGCAGGTAACGTAGTTCATCCATAACGGCACTCCAAAATGAAGGGCCGCCCTTTTCCAGCCGCTCCGCGCGCAAAGACGCCTCCGTGCTCGGATGCGTATGCCGAAGGCCCCAGGCAGTCATCTGTGCGAGCAGAGGGACAAGCTGTATGGCCGCTTCCGTGAGGCTGTAGATTCCTTTCTGCTGATGACTCGGATCCGGAGATCGTGTCAGCAGGCCAGACGCGGTCAAGTGCTTCAGCCGGCTTGCGAGGATGTTCGAGGCGATACCTTCCTCGTTTTGCTCTAGCAAAGCGCCATAGCTGCGCCAGTTCTCGAACATGACATCGCGGATAACGATCAGGCTCCAGCGGTCGCCGATCTGCTCAAGCGTCAGGTTGATCGGGCAGCCCGATCGTCTTGTTTGTTGCACAGACATTCTCCTTAAATTTCCGCTTGCATTATGCAAGTAGTAGGAATATTATTCAACCACTTGCACAACGCAAGTTGTTATAGAGGTCTAGCGGATCGACAGAGAAATCGAACATGCGTGCGGCTTTCATCACGGGTTACGGCGGCAATTCGGTAGTGCGGGTGGCCGGAACGGTGGCAACAACGACACGGCACGATGAGTGGGCGTTCCGCTAAAGATCATCAGGTATGTACATACCTACAACACACAATGGTTAACGAAGAAAAGGACAAGCAATGTACACCGAAGAACAAAACAAGAAATTTGTGCTGGAAGCGTTTGATACGCTGTTCAACAAGCGCGACTATGCTGCGGCAGAACGCTTTTGGTCGCCCGACTATATCCAGCACAGTGCCAATATCGCGCCTGGCCGCGAAGGTCTGTTTGATCTCGTCAAGCCAATGCCCGCCACGTTGCGCTACGAAAATGCGCTGGCCGTGGCCTCAGGGGATTATGTCATGCTTCATGGCCGCTTCTCAGGATTCGGCGCCCCGGTAAACTGGATCGCGGCCGACATAGTTCGCATTGAAAATGGCCTGCTCGCCGAACACTGGGACGTTCTCCAGGACGAGGCCACCCGCGACAGTTCGTTAAGTGGGCTCCCGATGTTCGGCGACAGCTTTCCGAACTGATCGTACTGCGCCACCCCTGGCGGCGCCCGCCAATTTTTCCTGAGGACAAATGACCATGACTGATGCAAAAACATTGCTGTTAGACCTTCTTGCCGCGGTCCCCGACGGCAAGAAATGTGCCGAGCTATTCGCCGAGGACGGCGTGCTGGAACTCCCATTCCTCCATTCGCTTGGTATCCCGACCCGCCATCAGGGGCGCGAAGCCATCGCGAATCTCTATGATTTTGTCGGCGGCAACCTTTATCCCGGCTTCAGCTTCAAACCCGAGAACACCACGGTGCTGATCGACACGAAGGATCAGGTGTACGCCGAATATCTGGCGGAAGCGCGCGCGGCGTCGACCGGGCGTCTCATCCATCACTTGTTCACGGGATACCTCGTTGCCGAGGGCGGCAAAATCAAGTTGCTTCGCGAGTCTCTTAACACGTTGGCCGGGGCACAGGCACTCTACCCGAACGGCGCTGCTGACCTGCCGCCACCGGAGGCGGAGATTTTCTCGGTTCCTCCGGGATATGAAAGCTAGGGTTTCCTCGGCAATAGATTCCCATATTTTCTGTCCATTCGACCAAACGAGCACTTTAGCACCTGGTCTGAATGACTGCTCGCAGCTCTTGAGCTGACACTCCGGCCAGATGGGGTGAACGGCCGCTACGGCCGAGAACCAGCCGGTGAGCAGTCGCTATGAACAACAGCAGTATTTTGGTTACTACCCACACATTCCAGTAAGGGTGGCAGGGTCAGTTACCAAAGCGTTGCCTTCCCCTTGCCATTTGATGATCCGCGCATTTCGGGTTTTCTCCCATTCATCTACAGGGTAGGTCTTCGCCCAAGCGCACCAAAGCTTCTTGTCCTGGTTACTCATGTTGAGACCATAGTGGGTGTGCATATAGAGACTAATTCGCGCAGCACGACCGCGGACTTCTTCACGCGGCTGTGCGCGCTTTCCTTTAAAGTCGATGATGGTTTTGCATTGGCCGCCATACATTGGTTCAGGATTCCGCGTCCACGCACCGTATGAGAAGTTATTGCGGTCGCCATTCACCTCGCCCACAGCAGGAACTAAGTTATTCAGATCACCCTCTGCGGCTTGAAATACCGGATCTGTCGCGGTGCAATTCTTTCGACCACCGTTTTGCCAGCATTGCCGTTGATGTCCAATCACCCAGGCTGGGACAACATGCTCCCACTCAATGCGACTGGCACGTTCCAGATTCTTGCGGGGCACATAACCACAACTGGAAAAATCAACATCCTTGCCGGTGTATTTGCAGCCGCAATAGAAATCTTCCTCGGCACCATCAAATACTTTCGGTAGCACCTTCTTGGCGTTGGCGAAATCGCGGTGACCCACAGCGGATTTCCCATTCACCAGTTCAACAGCTGTATTCGGTCGTTCCGCAGAAGCCGCAGGCTTAGAAACCGCCGATTTTGTCTGTGCCAATATGACCTCACCAGCGTCGGCCAATTGTTTCACCCCAGGGGAATGTGCAAAGGATGAGACTTGTCCGGAATCGCAGCCGGCAAGAAAGAAAGTAAGCAATAAAAGGGTCGTTCGCATTGTTGAGGTATCGATTCAATCTGTTGGTCGAATAAATGGAAGTGATGGCCGTCTAGCCACAAGGTTTAAAACAGTGAGTTTGTTGCAGGTTGTGCGGGCTTACTGAGAGACATCGGGACTGCCCGCATCAGTTCGGCGGGCAAGTGCTGCAGGAACGTTCTGGCGATTTCGGCATCTTTGCATTCGAGCCATGCATCGTAGTCGGACTCGGGCACGATTACCAAGCCGCGCTTTTCTTTACCAGGCTGGTGCATCCGATTCATCAGAGGGTGATCATTGGCATTGATGGTGATCTGAGTAAACGAGTAGGTCAGGCTGCCATCGACTTCATTCCAGCTGCGCCAGATGCCGGCGACGGCAAAGGGTTCGTCGTTGACCAGACTGATCAGGTAGCGTTCCGCTTTTTGGGATCCGAATTCATAGTAAGGCTCATAGAAGCCCATCATCGGCACTAGACAAAACTGGTGCTGATGCCAGGCATCCTGAAAGCTTTGTTTGATGCCGATGGTTTCCGCTCGGGCATTCATCGTGTTGTACCGCTTGCTTGGCGGCAACTTCTTCTTGGGCAGAAAACCAAAGTTGGCGAGTAGCGCTTTTCGGCTCCGCTCGTCGGAAACGATGATTGGCGCAGCATAGTCCTCCCAGACCTCGCCAGCCCAGTCATCATTAGGTGGCAACGTCTTAAAAAACTCGCTGAAGGTCCGCTTGGGAACCGGAATGAAATTGACGCACATCGTATTTTGCCGAACGTTCGTTCTATAATATCCTGATCGTACTTTCTTCAGGATACTGCCATGACATCTATTTTGCATGGCCCTTTTTCAGCCGCACTTGCCCCTCCTCGCCTCTTGCTTTCTGTGATGGGTGGCTCTGTGTCTGCTGGCTTCCCCTCCCCAGCCGAAGACTGGGTGGAGGATCGTGCTGACCTCAACCAGCGTTATGTCCAGCATCCGGAAGCCACGTTTTTCTTCCGGGTCTGTGGCGACAGCATGACCAGCATGCGTCCGGAACGATCCATTCCCAACAACGCCATGCTGATCGTGGACCGTGCGCGTGAAGCAAGGCACGACAACATTGTGGTGGCAATTCTGGATGACGAGTTCACAGTCAAACGGCTTTACCGACGTGGCAACAAGCTGGCCCTGATTGCTGAGAATCTCGCCTATCCCCCTATCGTCCTGAATGAAGGCCAAGAGCTGAGTGTCTGGGGTGTGGTCACTGCATGGATCGTGGAGCCGCAATGATCGCCTTGGTCGATGTGAATAACTTTTATGTGTCCTGCCAGCGGGTATTTGAGCCGAAGCTGGAAGGCAAACCGGTCATCGTGCTCTCAAATAACGATGCTTGCGCAGTGGCGCGTAGCAATGAGGTAAAGGCTCTCGGCATCAAGATGGCCCAACCGTGGCATCAACTGCAGGATGTGGCCCGACAGCACGGCATCATTGCCTTCAGCAGCAATTACGCGCTCTACGCTGACATGAGCAACCGGGTGATGAGCATCCTGCGCCGTTTCAGCCCGGACCAGGAAATCTACAGCATCGATGAGTGTTTTCTTGGGCTGGATGGCATCCTGCGCGACCATACAGAATTGGGTCGAGAAATACACCAAACGGTACTCAAGTGGACAGGCCTGCCGGTCTGTGTCGGCATCGCCCCGACCAAGACACTGGCCAAGTTCTGCAATCACCTGGCGAAGAAACGATCGCAATTTGCCGGGGTCTGTGAATGGTCCAAGCAGGATGAAGAGTCCCAATTGCGCTTCATGCAGGAAATTGAGGTAGGAGACGTCTGGGGAGTTGGACGGCGATTGACCGTGCGACTGAATGAGGATGGCATTTACACCGTCGCGGATCTGCTGCGGGCAGATCCGGATACCATCCGCAGCCGTTATAGCGTGGTGCTGCAACGTACGGTGTTAGAGCTGCGCGGCCAGCCCTGTATCGAGTTGGAAGACACCGCACCGGACAAGCAGCAGATTCTCTGCTCGCGCAGCTTTGGGCAACCGATTCACTCAGAGCATGTACTCGCGGAGGCGATCAGCACCTACGTGGCCCGTGCGGCAGAAAAGCTGCGCCGGCAGAAGTCAGCGGCCGGTGCCTTGGCAGTCTTCATCCGGACCAGCCCGTTTCGAGAAAAAGACCCACAGTACAGCAAGCATATTGTTGTGCCGCTTTCACAAGCCAGCGATGACACGCTGCAGCTAACCAAGGCAGCGCTCTGGATACTGAAGCGCATCTACCGACCTGGTTATGCGTATGCCAAGGCTGGGGTGATGCTGCTCGACCTGCAACCTAATTCGGGCATTCAGGGCCACTTATTCTTGCAAGGTGCAGATCCACTCAAGCGCGCCAGCCTGAATGATGCGATGGACCGGATTAACCGGCGCTGGGGCCGAGGCACGCTGCGCTTGACCAGTGCCGGATTCAATCATGACTGGAAAATGCGGCAGAACAGGGTGTCGCCTTGCTGGACGACGCGGTGGGAGGATATGCCGGTGGTGCGATAGGCTGCAAAGTGCCCTAAGCGGACGGCTCACATATGAACTTATGGCCTCTCGACGGTATTAGCTAGACCTTATCCTAAGGTAACTCCAAGTGAGTCCAATGCACTGACCAGGGCCAAAATGTCATTTTTATCATCATCGTGGAAGATGGTTTTGAAACCCAACGCGTTGGGTTTAATGAGATTTTCTCTGTTGTTATCAATGAATACGCATTCCTCAGGCTTGGTATCCGTGCACTTCAAAGCATGTAGGAAGATTTCCACACTTTGTTTATTTGCTCCAATTTCCGCAGACACAAGGATAGGATTAAACAGCGCATCCAATTTTTGAGAAATTTTGAGATGATCAATCCGATCTTTTTTGTTGTCAGTGATGATCCCAACGGTGTACCTCGCCTTTAGCTGGCTAGCCAGTGAAAATACCCCTAAATTTACTGGAGTGCTTTCAAAAGCTTCATAGAGCAAGTTAATACTTATAGCTTGACCTAATTCACCACACACCCGTTGCCATATTTTAGCGTGGGTAGTTATTCCCTGTATAAGATCTTCATTGTAGCGATTGAACACACTGTTTATTCTGGAGACACCGATTCCTGTAGCGAGGCTCAAGTACCTATTTGTGGTAAGTGATCCAGTCTTGTCTGTTGTAAGTACCCCGTCGTAATCGAAAAAAACTACTTTGATCAAAATTACTCTCCATCGATTGCTGCAATTTAAGCATCTATAACAATGCCTATCGAATGAATAAAACTAAACTTCACCCGCAGGGCTGAGAGGCAGCCTCTGTCCGCTTGTTGTCTCTGGCCGTTGGCTGGATCGTGATCAAAGCGGGCATGCGATTTTCCAGAAGGGAGTCGTATAGGATAACGTTGATACGCTCCTACGCTGGCGGTGAGCGGCGAATATACAAATATGTTGCTGAACCCGCAGGGATTGGTGGCCTATCTTCAATTATCCTTACCATTACCCTATATTTCCCCGGATCGAGACGAATCCACAAGATTGGACGGGTACCGTTTACAAGCGACTTCATTTCAGAGGCTGCTTGCTATTTAGAACACAGCGAAATGAGTTACCCGGCGCATTCATAAAGTCTTTTGTTTCTAGCTCTTCCGGATTAGAAACATATTTTGCCTCTACGCCTCGAGGAGGCATCCCATGCCTTGAGAAGGTAAAAGTCAGTTCTGTTGAATCCATAAATGCTTTAATTACTTTCAGTTCTCCAGTCAGTGGTCCTTTTGGATTTCTTTGTGGTTTTTCGGTATAAGGACCATACCAGTCATCAACCCATTCTCGGGTTGGGTTTGCCATGTCATACAAGCCAATTCCATTGGGGGGGAATTTCCCAATTGGAAGGTTGCGCGCACCATCTTTTCCGGTAAGTTGTTCGCGCTGATCGTCACTTGGGTAATTTCGGCCTGGTTCATACTTGCCATTATCAGTTGCATAGAGCATTTTTTTGCCGCCCGAGCGCGCCGCGTATTCCCATTGCGCTTCAGTCGGCAGGTCAAACGGCAGCTTGGTTATTTCTCCAAGCCACTGACAATACGCCTTGGCACCGAACCAATTCACGCCAGCAGGGAAATTAGGCTTGCGGAGAGTGACATTAAATGTTTCAACTCGCAGATTGGGCCGATGGGTCGCCTCGGTAAACACATCAAACTCGGCGTATGTGACTTTGTATTTCTGCATTGAAAAACTATCAAGTGTCACCTTGTGAACGGGTTTGCTGTCGTCCTCTGCCTCATACGGCAAGCCACTTGGTCCTCCCCAGTCTCCCATGAGGAAAGTGCTTCCTTTTAGAAACACCATGTTTTTCTTGGTTTTAGCAACCAGCGCTGGAATATCCATGGTCAGTTCGAATCGCCATGCCTCAGCCACCTTTTTGTCTTCTGCATTCAGATAGAAGGGATCGCCATCTTGCTCATACACCAGTTGATGCTTTGCATTTGATTCTGCAAGGCACACTGAAGGTGTCATCAGTGAGAACATGGACAAGCCGAGAAGGGTCATGCGGTAAAACATAGTCATTCCTTCAAAAGAGAGATTGCGCCTGATCATGCAACGTGGCCCCAGTCATTCTCGTACGTAGGGTGGTCAATACCGATTTTTGCGGTCACAAAGGCCGACTCATCATTCCGCATAAACGGCCTACCTTGTATGGATTGAGCCTGCGCTAGAATCGTGTCGGTTTGCGTCAAGGCGTTGGCATAGGAAGTGGTCGCCAAGAACGCGGTCACCTTTTGCCGACCGACCGCTCGATCCTCTTTCCCATCAATATCCATGCAAATACGCTGCAGCAATTCTTCTTTTTGCCGATTAGTCTGTTGGCAGGCCAAAATACCCGCAATGCAACTGGCACCTTGTTCCCGTATCTCGGGATTATTCCGGCCAATTTCCATCGCCAAATTTACAACCGTGCCTTGCGCCTCGGGGGGTAAGTAGGCGATGAAGCCCCATGTACGCAATTCTTGCGACAATCGATCTAACGTCGCCTTATTGGCAGCTGCCATTGCCAATTTGAGCTGACTGGTTAAGTCGTCCCATTCTGTTGTTACATAGTTTTCAAGCTTATCCCCAGTGATGGCCACTAGTGCGGAAATACTCGCAAAAGCTTTGTACGCGTCTTTTTGGATCAAGCCGTCAACCTTCTTCCAATCTACGTGCTTGAGTTGGTACGACACACACTTGAAGAACTCGCCAATCGTGGCAGCCGAAACCGCAAACGTGATGTCTCCTTTGCCCCCTAAGCCAATACATAAGCCCGCTTTGGCATGGATGACAAACTTTCCACTTTTATAATCGATCTTGAAACCCAGGGTGCCAGAGGCCCCAGCTTGGCCTTCGACCTTGGGGTGCACTTCAGCGACGTTGACGTATTCAGCCACGTCGTTTTTCTTGGGATCCACTTTACGTGGACGCCCGTCGGTAATGCCTTCCGGACTCATCCACTGCAATGCACCCAGTAAATCTACCCCCGCCTTGGCACCGGCAAACACATCCAGTTCGCCACTGGCACCGGTTTGGGCCTTGGCCCCCTTCTTGTCCTTTGGGGTGCCTTTGATGCCTTGCTTGTTGGCGGTGTACAGCAAAGCCACATCGAGTTCAGCCGCCACACTGGCGCCGACCACCCCAAACAAGATCAGGTCGGCCATCAAGCGAAACCAGCCCAGATCGATGTTTTGCTCTAATACCGTGGGATTGGCGTGCCAGCCGGCAACATGCGGTACATACCACTGAGTTCTAACTTTGCCTTCGGCCACGGCAAAGCTGGCTTCCGCATTCGCTTTAATGCCCAGCTTGCCTTGGCTAAGTGCGCGTTTGGTCCGGCTGATGACCGTGCTATCGCGCCCATCGTCCAGATTGCCGCTAAAGGGGTTGAAGTTCACTTCCAGTCCCGCCCCAGCGGTGTAGCGCATCAGTTGTGCTTCGGCTGATACATCCACATTGCGATGTGGATCGTTGGGATCGATGTTGAAGTACTTCTCGACATTTTCCGTTTGGCGTTCCAGGAAGTGATGGATGTCGCCATTCATCACCTTGGCCCATTCCGTCAGTACGCCGCAGTAAGCGTCTTCACCTTCCGGGGCAAGTTTCCACTTCTTTTCGAACTTGGCTTTGTCCGCAGCCTTTTCGGCAATTCGTTTCTTGATCTCGGTGGTGTTGAACTTGCCACCAGAGATAATCTTTTCCTGCGTGCGCTTCTTCTTTTCGGCATCGCCATTGACCATGTACACGCGCTTGTCGGCCAATGCTTGTTTGAGCTTTTCCGAGTTGATGTAACGCGGGGCAAACTTCTTCTCGTTTTTATGCAGAACGACGGCTTCCACCAGCTTGATGCTGCCTTTGGCTTTAAGGTCGCCCAGAGGCTTGAGCTTGGCTTTCAGCTTCTTGTTGGCTTTTTCGAGATTGCTGATGGCGCTGGCGAGGTCTTTCTCTGCATCGATAATGGGTTGCCGAAAGCCAGTTTTGAGTGCCTCGCGGTAAGCCTTGGCTTTTTCAGTGACAAGCAGATTGGCTTCCTGCTGTTCTCGGATGGCCTGTTCATGTTCATTGGCATCTTGGCGGCAAACCAACCACTCCTCCGGGTAGAGCGCGACAAACTCATTGGTGCCCGGCAAATAAAGCAAGGCTCCGTCTTTCAGCGAGTAGGGCGCAGGCGTGAATGTATCCGACGGCGTGGTCAGTTTGGCTTGGGCAACAGGCGGTGTTGCCGTTACATTCGCTTGTTCTGCACTGGCTGGGCGGGTTGGCGCGCTTTGATACATCTGGCAACCTCAATCGATGATGTGCAGTTTTATTTGTTCGGACTTCTTGGCGTGGATACGGGCCGTTTTGCCTTCAGCATCCGCGATACCTTCGAGAATCTGGCCGTCTTCACGCTCAATGCGGTATTTCACGAACGGCATGGGATTGCCGGTGACTTCGTCCTTGATCTGGAAGGCTTCGTTATATAAGCCTGTGGCGGCCGGCATTTTGGGTACGTCGCCATTCAGGCTGCCAGGACCCGCCCAGACATGGCTTCCGGCTTTTACCGTAAATGCCCCCGGGCAACCTACTTCCACATTCCCGCCTTCCAACTTGATATAGGCACCCCCAGAGGCGATGCAGGTAATGGCTTTGTTGGCATTTAGTTCGATATTGGCGGTACTGGAAGTAATCGCCACACCCTTCTGGGCATTGATCGCGATGTCATCCATCTGTGCTTGGGCGAGGAATTGACCTTCGTGCGCAATCAGTCGCATGCCTTCCTTCTGACTGAACAGGCTGATGCCTGCTCCTGCATTGAGCGTGATCTGCTGACCGGCAGTCTGTTGCAGGTGTTGCCCGGCGATCTGGTTAAGCTGCTCACCAGCGTAGTGTGTAGTGGTTTTCGGGGTGGCACTGGTAATGCCGCCAGGTGAGCTAATGGCGATGATCGGGCTTAGACCGTTGGCTTTATCTTTGGCGGTGTTGCTGCCGTTTTCCCATTCGGCGAGCTGCTGATTGAATGCCTTCTGCTTTTCAGTCTCGGTCTTGAAGGCATGGCATGTCTCAGCGCTGTCGCCCAGGCTTTTGAGCAATTCCAATGCCGTTTGCACGTGGTTGATCATTTCCTGCCGGGCCAGTTGGGTATCGCTGGCACCGATCCTGGCATCGGTACTAAGCAGAATGCCATGGGCCGCACGAATGGCAGCTGCAGCGTCGGTGCGAAGTTCTGCACCTTCGCCTCGGGCTTCACCTTTACCCTCGGTGCGAGGGTGGGTGAGGAAGCCCAGGTTGAGTTGGGTCTTGGCATGTTCGCAGGAGAGCTTGGTGCGAACTTCGTTCTGGGTGTCGTCGAACAGCAGTTCGTTGTATTGCCCGCCCTTGAATTCTTTGCTCTTGATGCCGGAGAGGGTTTTGTTGGCAGGGAGACTGCCTGCGCCGCTGAATTCAGGCGGATTGTGGCTGCCGTTGTAGAGCACGCCAGTAATCATCGGGCGGTCAATATCACCCTCAATGAAATTGACCAAGACTTCCTGACCGATGCGCGGCAGAAATTGGTGACCCCAGCCTGCGCCGGCACTCGGTTGGGATACCCGCAGCCAACAGGAGGAACGATCATCAAGATTGGCGCCAAACTCTGGGTGCTCGCTCGGACGTTGCCAGTGGAACTGGATCTTGATGCGGCCGAGTTTATCGGTGTGGAGTTCTTCGCCGGCAGGTCCCACGACCGTTGCCGTCTGTACGCCCAGCGAAGTCGGCTTGGCGTGTGTGCTGTGGGCGTAGTCAGGCGTGAGGTCAATGCCCCGGCGGGTTAAGGTCAGCTGACTTTGGAATGGCGGCGGGTTATTGCCCGTCGTGTTACTGGTCGCGGCACTGGTAGCGCCTTTGCCTGTGGCACTGGCGGCTGTCACGATGGCCAATAGGCCAGCAAGACCGTTCTGTACATCCCCTGGCAAATTGTTCTGCGCCGTGAGCGTTTCTCCGGTCACGACGAATTGGCGTTGTTCCGGCATATCCTGGTCATGGACCGGATGGTCGGTGAGTTCAAACCATTCCCCGACATTCAAGGCCCGGACTGTGCCCGTTGCGGTAAACGTCTTGGCGGAGCGATCGAGGGCTTTCTGGCGCAGGGTGGTATAGCGGCTCAGGTCATCCGGGTCACCATAGTAGAGGGACTGCGGATCGTAATCTTCCAGGTTGGATTGCGCTTGATCCCCAGCCTGGCCTTGATCGATCTGACTGCGATCCTGGGCCTGATTGGGGGTGACGCTCTTGTAATCGTAACTACTCAGGCTGACCTGGCTGGAAACAATTTGGCGGCTACTCGCCCAGCTTTGCAGGCCATCTTCGCTTTCTGTGCCATCGGCACGATGGAAGCGGACTCGGCCGAGCAGGCTTTGCTCCAGGTTATAGGGGTCGTCAAACAGGACCAGCGTATGGACCGGCATCTCCCCGGCGGTGAAAACAAAACGCCAGGCAATGCCTTCTTCCCGCAGCAAACGGGTCATGAAAACCAGATCACTCTCCCGGTACTGCAGGCAGTAACTGCGAGCGGGATAGGTTTCCGTCAGTTGCGGGTCCAGTTTGAACGCCGAGGCAAAGAGCGGATAGGCAGCAAGGTGTTCGTCGAGCAGTGTTTTGACGATCTCAGGAACGGATTGGTCCTGAAAAACCCGACTGGTACGACGCTTGGCGAGTAAGGCCAGTGCCGGTTCGATGACCAGGCGGTAGGCCGAAAAACCGCCATCGGCACCCAGGGTGGCCACGGAGGTAACCACGCCGGTAATGATGCGTTCATCCCCCACCGGATCAAGGATGCCCACCTGTACCGGAAGGCCAAGCAGATCCTTAAGTTCAATGAAGGCATTGGCGGAGAGGCAATCCAGCTCATAGCGGTACAGGCTGGAAATCGAATGGGTGCCACGCAGGATGTGCGGTAATAACGCCTCAGGCTCAAATCCATCCCCGCCGAATTGCAGAGTCAACAGCCGGTTGCTTTGGGTAAAAGCGCAGGCAAAGGAATTCAGCAAGCCATCGAACATGGAGGAGCCTCGGGTTAAGCGAGGCGCAATATTACTACGCAAGCAAGTAATAGGTCATCAACAAAGCAATAAAACCACTACTGTGGTGAAATATTACATCAGCACATTCTGATATTGAGCATGTCAGAACAAGGGCACCGCTAGTTCGTTGTGTTCGAAATATCCAGACGAAAAGGTGGCTGCTCGCCCATCACGCCGCTTAAAGCTACACCTGAAGCATTTGATGAGGCTGAGGCAATAGGGAAAGTTCAGCGGGTGGAGCGTTATGAAAACAGCCATGCACGCAGGGTGATCATGTCCGAATACATCACAGGGGTTCCATCTACGATATTGGCGACGGCACGCTGTACCTCGGTGGCTTTATGCAGTTTCATCTGCGCTGCTTGGCATTTGCCGGAATCCACACCTGCGGTGAATTTTGCAGCATCCAAGTGGTAGATGGCCTCAAGCAACGCGGTGTTCGCCATCATGTGAAAATTTTCTTTATCTTGAAGGACGAGTTCTTCGACTTGCAATATCGGCATACATTTACTCCTTGGCTGGTGTATTTCTATTTAAATCTTACCAAGGTATTACAATAAAATAAATAATCTACTGCATGAACGAGTATCAGGCCGAGACCAATGCTGGCATACGGTTGCGTTGGTTGATCTCAGACTGTTGTGATGGGTACGGCCCATTCGGGGCATCTGGTATCTGTTTATGGCTAAGATGCGGATTGGGTGTGTTCTGGGACAGCAGGAATAACAGCTGCGTCGGGCACGGGTTTTGTGCTGGGAGCCTCTGGCTGAGGCGATTGTGTAGGTGCCGAAGCTTTGGCGAGCGCTTGGGAGGTGTAGGTCATGAATTCTTTTGCTTTCGGGTCATACTCCGCTACGCGTTCAATGCGTTTGAAAACTTGATTGAACCACTTGGGGCGTTCGTCCTCTTTCATGCCAAAAACATCGCTAAGGGTAAACGAATGCCCCCGCTTCAGGCCGCCTTTAGCAAAGATGAATTCGCGCTCACCAACACGTAGAATCGGTTCAGCTTCTTTACCTTTACAGATTTTCTTGTTGATCACGAAAGCCCTCCCGATAACATGCTCAAGATCCGGGGGAAATCGGGCTTTTATTTCACGAGTGTCATTGTCATATTGCACGAGTTCCCAATCACGTACATACGGTACAAGCAAGCCGGTGTATTTGCAGTCGCTATCGTCGCGCCACCATTCACGGTGGGTGCTGATTTCAACAACAGCATCCTTGTCCGCGGGCAAGGGATAGTCGCCATCCGAGTAGACAGTGATTTGCGCTGCTACGACAAAGCCCAAGTAGAGCAGATTTATCAGGTTAAACATGGTATTTCCTCAAAACTAGATGTGTAGTTAGTAAGGTCAATTTCGTGGCCTGTATTGTATAGGCGAGTCCATGCAAATTCTTGTGGGAAGATACTTATACCGGTAAGGCAATTAAGCCTTTACGGAAGAAAAACATGTTGAGCCAATTTTTTGAAATGCTAACCAACGCCGACGCGGTATTGGTCGTGACCGAAGAGCATGGGTTGGTTGAACTTGATGGCGCCATTAGAGGCGCAGTTGGCCAATACACGATCATCAGCAGCCACGATTTGGCCTAAAACGAGCGTTGTGAGCTCTTTGATGTAGGCCAGGGCTTCTTCGATGGAATTACAGGTTTTCTCTTCAAATGCCAAACCGGCTTGGGTGATGGCAGTCCAGATGACAGTAACGGCTTCAGATCCATTCATGATGTATTTCCTCAGAAAAAGTATGTTCTGAAGACGTATAGGCAAACGACCGTGAATTGTGCGCGCGGTTACCAACAGATGGGGCTTAGCTTCTTTGGCTGGTAAGAGCTATTGTAGTATCTGAAAACTACCCATATACTGCATTTATGAAATCACATAATATCTCAAATGGACCTGACGCTTGAAAAGTTCGTTGATGGGGCTTGGCGCCAAGCTGCGCGGCTGACGATTGAGGAGCCGAGCCTGGGTATTGCTTCGTCTTGCTTGGTTGAGTACCTGCCCGATTACGCGTTGGCCTATATGGGGGCGATAGGGGAGCCCGCGCTATCGGTTCGCCTGCCCGTCACGTTCAACCACACACGCTTTGAGCGGTGGGCACCATTTCTATTGGATATGCTCCCCAGTGGGTTTGGCCGGGACTTGCTGGTGGTGCATGCGCAGTTGGCGCAACCGGATGGCCCGCTGAATGACGCTGCTGTTTTGGCTCGCGGAGCCAGCAATCCCGCAGGTAATGTCCGAGTGGCTGAGGCTTATACCTGGTTGCAGTCGCAGTTACCGATTTCCCGATCTGGCTGGTCGCTGCCGGACATGCAACGGCACGATATCGACTTTATCGAATACGCTCGGGTGCATGGCACCCTGGTGGCGGGCACCAGTACACAAGGACAGGCTGCTAAGCTTTGGCTGACCGAGCATGCCGATGGGCTTTTTTATGCGGACATCCTGGTTCCCGATATGGACGCGCGCGCCCACTATCTGGTGAAGATGCCGCGAAATGACAAGGACGCCATACTGCTTCGCCATGAGTTCTATTGGCTGCAGCTGGCCAAGGGCGCCGGGCTAAACGTCTGCGGTGAACCGTTTATGTCCGGGGAGCTGTTGTTCATTCCGCGGTTTGACCGTATCCCTGTGGCAGGGAGCGTGCATCGCCGTGCCTTGGAAAGCGCCTACAGCCTTCTGGGTGTGGCGGCGCACGCGCAACCCCTCCGGCATGAAGACATCCTGGAAGCCTGGGTAGCCCAGGCGGATACCGCAGTATTGGGTATCGATCTGCTTGAATACCTTAAGCGGGATATCTTGGGGTACTGCTTGCGTGTCGAGGATAACCATGGACGGAACACCGGGTTCTTTCTCACGGAAGCAGGGTTAACGTTGTCCCCGTTGTTCGACTTTTCACCGATGTTTCTAGCCGACGATCCGCCGGCGCGCTCAACCTTATGGCGACAGTTCACGCCTGGCTCACATACCGAATGGGCCCGGTTGTTTGCTGACTGGCTGCCAAGCCTGTTGGGGGCGGCCAATAGCGAGGGGTTACGTCGTGCGCTCGTTGAGTGGCAACCACAATTGGCAGCTACCTATCAACAGTTCCTATCGCTCGATCGGGACCCTAGAACCCGAATTTGCGAACATCGCTTTGAGGCAGCACTGGAGGTACTCGATGCGCTACGCTAAGAAATCGCCAGAAGAACTGCAAGTGTTGCGCCACACCCTAGTCAACCGGTTGGTGTCGGAGCAACCAGATGTAGCACAGGCCGCCCGGTGGATACGGGAAGCGATCGGGCTCAATCAGAAGGCCTTTGCGGCACTCGTCGGATTGAGCACCCCTCAGATCGCGCGACTGGAACGCGGAGAGGCAAACCCTACCTTGGATACGCTTCAGGCTGTAGGAAAACCGTTTGGGCTGAAGATCGGGTTTGTGCATCCAGACACGCGCGGTGCACTGTTAGAGCCTGAGCTTCCAGAGGGTGCGCCTATATCGCCAATACCAGGGCACAGATCCCTTCAATCTACCCCTGTGGCGAAGTCACCCGCAAAACAAGCGCCGATACCCCCGTTGAAATTCAAATAGCTCAGAGGACGATTAGCGTGCGCGCGGCTCGTAGATAGGTACCCAGCGCTTCTGGCGAGCGTAATAGCGGGCTCGCGGGGAAGGGCCAGGGCGTGACGCGGCGCATGAGTTTGTCCGCTAAAAGTCTACTATGGTAGGACTTGAGTCCCGGACAGGGCCCTTTTTAGCTAAAAGGCTAGCATAGTAGACTTATGCTCAAGTTAGGGTACGGAGCCCCTAAGGCTACTTCTGGTTGCTTTACCTTGAGCAGCTGCAGACCTTCGGCTCCCGAACGAGAGATCCGCGCAAGTGGGCTGCCTCTGTGGCCTATTTTGCGTTAATCCCCTCGGAAGGTGTTGAGCTTGTGGCCGGGCCACGGGTGGAGTCGGTGCAATGGTGGCCTATTGATGAAGCCATGAGTCTCCACCTGGCATTTGATCACAACGCAATCCTGGCTGCGGCGTTGGATCGTGTGCGCGCAAAAGTGGAATACACCTCTCTCGCGGTGAGTCTTCTACCTGAAACGTTTACGCTACCCGAACTCCAGCGGATCCATGAAATCGTGTTGGGGCGAGTCCGTGATAAAAGCGCGTTTCGCACGCGGATGTTGGCTGCGGATATCCTGGAGCCAACCGGTGAAACTCGTGCCAGTGGCAAGCGTCGAGCGGTGGTCTACCGGCGGAAACCTCAGGCGGAACATGTCATTTTCCCCCGAATGTTCTATGCCTAATCGACTCTACTGGCCAGCAAAAAACAGGGGCACGGCGCTATTTTGGCCGGTTCTTTTGCCTGGGGAGTGAAATACTGCTACAGCAACCTCATCGCCTGCTGTAGCACCAAACTTTGCTCTCCGGTGCCAGGCTGCTCTACCCTCAGCCGGTGGTTGTATCCCGAACAATTTGCGCCGCAATAAAGCTGGCAAATACGGACAGATCGTCAGCCACACTCGCCGACTCGAGGGCGCGCATATACTCATCCCGGTCGTCGACGCGGATGACTGTCCAGGGATATCCCCCTGCCGCTAGTAAGACGTTCATAGTGAACCGGGCAGTACGCCCGTTCCCATCCATATAAGGGTGCACAAAGCCGAAGAGCCAGTGCCCGAGGACAGCACGTACGAAAGCGTCCGTCTCGACAGCCAAGCATTCGCGCAGAGCGTCCATGCCGTCAAGCACGTAGTCATAGTGCGGCGGCGAGTGCAGGGAGCCGCGCAGGAATACCATGTGACGCCGATAGCCTACGAGGTCGGCCACATCAAGGATGCCGGCATTAACAGATGGCCCGAAAAGCTTCTGGTACCACGCCTGGTGCTGCTCGGCAAATAGCTGAGCTGCGAGGCCAGGGTTGGCGGTGCGATGCTCATACACCTGCGCGGCGGCATCGCGTACTAACTCGAATGCGTCCAGGTAGCCCCTGGCGGCCATTGCGGCCACTTGTTTTTGATCGGTCGCATCGTTAATCGGATCCCACCCTTCCTCGGCCACTTTGCGAATGAGTTCGGGCGTGACCCGGTAGCGCTCAATGGATAGCGAGTGATAGGCGTCCTCCGTGCGGATTGCTTGCACCCGGGCCAGGTAATCGGCCGGGCTCACATTGACAATGCCACCGGCTGGTCGGCAGGCTGCCACGGCCGCCCGGTGCTGTTCCCACAGGGCGCGGACGCGCCCGTAGAGCGGTGAGCGCCCTGGTTGCCCAAGCGTGTAGACCGGCGTTGCGTCAAACGGGGTTTCGTCGGTCTTGAGATAGATGCCAAGCCCTGTGAGCTGCTGGAGCACAGCGTCCGCGAAATCGCCTCGTTTCACTTGCCGGTATGCCGACAAGATGCGTACGAGGCCGGCGCGATTGATGTTCACCAACGCGGCCAGCGCACCCGGGTCCTGCAGCTGGGACATGACGATCTGCACTTCACGGCCGTATGCCGTGAAATGGCGGGGCGGCAGATTGACGAGGCAGAGCGGGATGTTCATGCAACGCAAGCCATGGATATCCACCGTTTGCGCTGTCGTCGGAAAAGACGATTTACCTGGGAACATGGCGACCGTATGTCCAAAGGCAAGCTCTTGCACTTGGCTCTGATTGGACTCCAACATGACGTTCACTGTTTTGGGGATCACAGTGTGCTGGGCGTGTCGCAACAGCGAATGCTCCGCCGTTAAACAGTAGCCCGTACCAAAACGTTCACCGAGATAGCGTGCAAGATATTCCCAAAAATTTGCGAAAAAGGGGGTCGTGTCGCCTTTTTCAGCCGTTGGGTCGGATACGAAATACCAGCCCTTGAGAATTTCGCGAAGATACCCGGACTCCAGCAGTAGTACACGATTTGCGTTGGTCAACTGCGGACCGCGCACAACGCCTCGGTCCGATCCGAGTACGCCGTGCAACTCATCTAATGCGCGAGCGAGTTTTTGACGTGGAGCGAGTCGCGGGCGTGCCATAAATCACCATGCTTTGTTTAAATTAATCACCATGTTTTGCTGTAATTAATCTACATGGTTAACTTAAATTAATCAACATGTTTTAGTGTTTTTTATCCGGTGGACTTCTCAGCAGGCATCCCCACAGCTCGTCGATTCGTGGGTGAACATCAGCCTTGCGACGGGCGAAGCCCATTGAGCTTGGCGGTGGTACTTGCCGGCAAGTTCGCTTCCCGCAAACAGCCAGTTCTTCTTTTCAAGGGCGATCGGCCGGATGGCGTTTTCGGCCAGTTGTTGTCGATGGGCAGTGGCCGGTCAAGGTATCGCGCAGCAAAAGGTGACCTGTCGTTATAACGCTTACTCAAGCCCCTGCAGATTTTCCGCTTCCACCCACAACCCCGGAAACAGGTAGCGGAATAGCTTGATCGGGAATGTCAACTTGAACGGAGCATGCAACGAGTCGGACTGGATAATGCCGAGCGTGGTCAGGTCTTTGATCACGCGGGATTGGGTGCGGTCTGAGCTTCCGCCCAGCATGCCCTTGAAATCAGCCTTAGCAACCTGCCCAGTTTGCAGCAGGTATTTGAGCGGCAGCATGCTGTTGAGCTTGAGCAGGTTGGGTGTTTCTGCTGAGACTGATTCGGCCATCAGCATCTTGTGAATACGTGCTTCGAGTTGGCCGACATCCAGCATCTTGCTCATGAATTCGACTTGATCAAGGCAAACATCCAGCATGAAGTCGATGAACTCGAGCAGGTGTTTTTCCGACAAGGCGCCTCGGCCGTCCCGATCGCCTTCTCGTGGTTTGTCGGCCATGGCAAGGGCCTGGTAGTAGCGTTCGTGATTACGTGCCAAGCCGCGCATAGGCGACCAGATGCCTTGCGTCAGCCCCAGTGCGTGCAGACCAGCATGAGTATGCAAGCGAACAGTGCGCCCGTTACCATCCCCAAATGGGTGGATCCACGCCAGCCGATGATGTGCCGCCAGGATGGCAATGACGGCGCGTTCACCCTTCAGTTCAAAACGGTAGCTATCCCAAAAGACATGTAGGAAGTCGCCCAGTGCCACCTTGCTGGGTGGAATATGCTGGCCAACCTGAACGTCATGGCTGCGCAATTCGCCTGGCTCGACGAGTTCAATCCATGCTGAACCATCCGCTTTGGTGCCGTGCGCGGTGCGGTCTTCAATGGGAAGATGCCGATACATGGCATGGTGCAGCTGGCAGATAAAGTCCTGCTGGAAAAAGCCACCACCTTGCGCCAGTTCACCGGGGGCGCCAACGTGATCCTCCGCCCAAGTCTCAGCCAGCATGCAGGCCACGGCAGCGCGTTGTTTCTGTGCTTCGTCCGGCCGCAGGGAGAAATCCTTGCGCATGGCACTTTCGATCAGCAAGGGGCTGGTGTGCTGACCTTCGATCTTGTTCGTGTAGTACGAATTCATCGGACGCAGAGCTTCCCGCAAGGTACCGGATACGCCAGCCGGGCACTGCTGCCGATACGACAGCCGGCTCAGCGTGGAGGCCTTTTCGAGTAGCGCCTTCGTACCGATAACGTCCTGTCGTGGTAGCAATGGACTCATTGAATAGGGGTCGGTATACAGGGACATGGCGGGCAAAATACACTTCCTATTTGGCGAAAACTATAGCAAAGAAGAAAACAGCATAACTGATTATTTTATAACAGTAAAAGTATATGTTATGCGTGGCATTAACCCAATATTTGGCGCAAACTTTGGCAGCTCATTGAGAGGCGGTATAGTTCGCGGTATGTGTCGCTATGCTGCCGCAAAATGAGAATACATGCTTCACTTTAGTGAAGCATAATGTTGACGTCTGCTTCACTATAGGCTAGCATTTGTTGATATTTTGACAGCCTATAGGCCAGTGAAATGGATTCCAGAATGAGACAGCTCCGGCTTGAGCAGGTCCAGGCGTCGGTCGCGGCGTACTCGGATTTGACGAACCGCCGGCCCCCGCCGCGTGGATGGCTGAAGGCCATCCGAGAGTCGTTAGGGCTCACCGAGCGGCAGCAAGCCGACCGGTTAGGCATTACCGGTTCGACCTTGCACAAGTCGGAGTTGGCGGAAGCTGAGGGGCGAATCACGCTCGGCCAACTGCGCAAGTTGGCTGACGGGCTGGACTGCGAGCTGGTCTATGCTCTGGTGCCCAGAAAGCCACTGACGCAAGTGGTCGAAGACCGGGCGCGCTCAATCGCCTTGCAGGAAGTGGGTGGAGTTGCGCACACCATGAGTCTGGAAGACCAACGTCCGGCAACCGATCGACTTCGCAAACAGGTTGAGCAGAGAACGGCAGAACTACTCCGGGGCCGCTGGTCCGACCTATGGCGATAGCTTTAGACGAACAGGACGGCCAGACGCCACTCGACCCTGACGAGCTTGCAGGACTGATACCGACGCACCTGGCCACCAAGGGCGACCTGAATGACTGGGAGCAGGAGAACATCCTGCAAGCCGTGCGATGGGCTCGCCATCAACGCAAGGTCGATGTCCTCAGCGAAGAGTTCTGTCGCAATCTTCACAAGAAAATGTTTGACCATACCTGGTCGTGGGCAGGCACGTTCCGCAAGTCCGACAAGAACATCGGATGTGACTGGACGCAGGTCAGCGTCAAACTAAGAAACCTTTTCGATAACACACGGTGGTGGGTCGACAACGGTACGTTCCCGCCCGATGAGCTTGCCGCGCGATTTCACCGCGAACTGGTGTGGATTCATCCTTTTCCCAATGGCAATGGCCGACACGCACGGATGATGGCTGATGCGCTCTTGCGCAGCATGAAACAGGAACCGTTTTCGTGGGGCGGCGGCGGGACATTGGTTGAAGCGGATAACGCCCGGTCGGATTACTTAACCGCCTTGCGCGCAGCGGATAAAGGTGACTACAGTTTGCTCATGGCTTTTGTACGAAGTACTGCTTAGTCCTCGCGATACACCGTACCCGGCCATCCGTTCCACCACAAACCCTAGGCGCTCGCGGCCTTATCAGACCTGGAACACAGATTCCATCAACTGAATTTCTCGGGATGCAATTCCCTGCTTTCGCGCCAAGGCCTGCCAGCCCGTTACCGCGGCCACCACTTCTGCGATGATGTGAAACGCCTCGTCACGCGTCAACCGGTAGTAGTCGTGCGTCGCTCCCAGTACATCAATGTCCGGCGTAGCAACAGCACCATCCCATGTGAGCGCGTGCTCGTTCTTTTCAGGGTTGGGGTTCATGTCGAACGCCGGGCTAAGCCGCCATCCGCTTCGGTTGAGCAGGAAGCCATGATTGCGCAGATGGTCATCCCTGTTACCTACAACAAGGTTGAACGCTGCTCGGCGAAACAGCTGCGCTAAGTCGTCTCTAAGCCCCAACCCACCGCAGTCTTCCAGCACCTGCGCGACGTCAAGATAGCTACCGTCCGGCTCGCCGTCCTGGCGGGCAAGCAATGTCATCGCCGAGGCATACATCCGTCGTGATGTTGGGGCCAAGAGGTCAACTTTCTGGCGGTCGAACCGTTCAACGCAGAACGTATGGTACTGCGAGCCCAAACGAAGACACTGCGCCTCCGGAACATTGATGCCGGCTTTCCTGGCCAGCTCATGGGTAATGAACTCCCAAGCACCCCAGTCACGCCGGTCATTACGGGAGGGGAACTTGGCAAGCCACAAACGACCGTCCACTTCACGGAAGGTTGCCTTCGGCCGCGCGCCACCCAGTGATGTGCCGGGCGCCAGCAGCATGGACAACCACTTACGGTATTCGGGGTGTTCTTCAGCAGAAGGGTCTTCCAGATTCACCGCGACCTCAGCCAGTTCTCTCAGACTGGTCACCGGTGGCACGGCGCGGATCTCATCTGGTGCCATGAATGGGGTCTCAGGGCTAAACCGGAATCTCAGAGCTCCCGTGCGCGTCATATCACTAACCCCCAGCATGAAGTCGAAGTCAGTCAGACGCTGCATCGTGCGCTTTTCGTCTTTGGCAGCAAGCGCCTCTCTCCGCTCCATAAGCACCCGGCCCCAACGGTCTGGTGCGACATCAAGGAAAATGCCGAACCACCGAGTTTTGCTCGGGTGTTGCTCGCCAGCAACTAGAGGAAGCTGCGGGTCTAGCGCATACTTTCGAGGAGACTTCAGCCAAGCTGTGTCATAGGCGAACGACGGCGGGAGGTCTGTTCGAGCGTCATGCGGGTAGAGCGTACCGACCCGCACGAGACCATCATGAATCTCAGAGGCATCCAGCCAGACTTCCAGAGCTACGCGTGCCATGGTCACGGTTTCTTCTTAAGTAGACTGCTAAACGTGGGCTGCACGACAGGAGTCGTTGTGGCAAGTGGTCCTGAGGACGCGCGCCGTGGCGTCCGAGCCCCTCGTGCGGGCATCTCCCCGAGCGTGACATTGTCCTGGAGTTTGCGACCCAACGGGTCCTCCTGGGCTACAAGCTCCAGGCTCGACTCGAGCCCCAGAATGCGCAATGCCTTGAGGTACATCCCCAGTGAAACACCGGTGTCTCCGCTCTCCAGCCGTGCCAGCGTGTTCCGCGAGATGCCCATCCGCTCGGCAAACAGCGTGGTGGAGAGCTTGCGACGTCCGCGCGCCAACGCCAGCCGGCCCCCAAGGTCTTGGGCGAGCTTCTGAAGGTCCGAGCTGAGGGCTGGTTGGATTCGGGGCATGATGGAGTCCTTGGGCTACGACGCTCAAAGTATAAAGCAAATTTTATAAATTGATAAATATATTGAGCAACAATACCTATATTTGCTCGTTATATGTAGCATTGCAAGGCAATGGGAGTGTGAATGACGGCCATCTGACCTTCCCAGCAAAACGCAGTGCAGGCCTGACTTCATCTGGCCCAAATTGAATTGTCTTCAGGGGAAATTGGCTGCCCTCAGAGCATTCTGTGACAGCAGATGTTGTAGCTGAGTCATTTCAGTCCTTTCCATGGTGTGAGGGGCGGGTTTCGATTCACCACATAAGGAGCCTGCAGAAGCCGTGGCAACGCCACTCTGCGAGACAAGCAAAGGATGTGTTTTGCTAAAAATAGGGGGGAACAGTCCATTTAGCCTCAAACTCGACCCAAAATAAACGGTAACCCTTTGATTTAGCGTAAGTCATGGGCTCAAGTTATTCTGCAAAAGGTTCAAGTTATTCTGCAAGCTTAAGAAAACGCCATCCCGGCTAAATGGCGTAAAACCGTGGATTAAATGCCCCTGCCCCGAAAAAACGCCAATAATGCTTATCTGATAATAGCCATTATCAGATAAGGCCCAAGGGGCATGGCGGGTGCGCCTGGAGAGCGCCGGACTCAATCATGGCTGGAAAATGCGGCAGAACAGGGTGTCGCCGTACTGGACAACCCGGTGGAAGGTTTTGCCAGTAGCTGGGACGGGAGCTGACAAGTACCGGAAGTGATTACCGACGCCTACCCTCTGCAGCAGCAAGGAATTCGGTATCAACCTCAGTAATTGGGGGCTTCACTTGACGCAGATCGTCGAGGTTGCTCACTAGTGCTTGCATCTCTTTAGTTTTACGGACTACGGGACAGTAGGAGATTGAGCCAATGCCATTGAAGTTGACACACCAACGGACGATTATGGTGATCGGACCGATGTAGTTGTCTTTGTTCATTTTAAAAACGGGTTCTAGCAAACTCCTTGACTGCAGCTGCGCCAATCGGATAACACCTCAAATCAAGTGTTGATTTGAGCTACAGAAGGTTTTTCATTTAAGGAAAGCACAACCACCCAGAAGTAACCACGTGAAAATTATAATTTTTTTCGAGTGTCTCGCGGCGAGACACTTTTACTTGAACAATTTGCGCAGGAAGGATCGTAACCGGGCTAATCGTGCCGACGAACAGGCAGGCGAAAAACCATCACCTTGAAAATGGCCAAACGTCAGGTTACAGAGCGTGAGCGGACCTACCAAGTCGTCCGAACCCATAGTTTGA
Source organism: Formivibrio sp. (assembly GCA_031291275.1). GTDB lineage: Bacteria > Pseudomonadota > Gammaproteobacteria > Burkholderiales > Chitinibacteraceae > Formivibrio. The sequence continues at coordinate 443 of JARLJJ010000040.1, read as the reverse complement.
GAGTCATTCCCTCAATTCTGGATACTTTGCCTCAAGGCTACCTATCAAGCACAGGACGACCCACCAATTTTGGTCACCTTACCTGCTGACTGTCGTCTGAGACGCAACCCGACCCACCAATTTTGGTCACCTTACCTGCTGACTGTTGTCTGAGACGCAACCCGACTCACCAATTTTGGTCACCTTACCTGCTGACTGTCGACTGAGACGCAACCCCACCCACCAATTTTGGTCACCTTACCTGCTGACTGTCGACTGAGACACAAGCCGGCCCACCAATTTTGGTCACCTTACCTGCTGACTGTTGTCTGAGACGCAAGCCGACCCACCAATTTGGGTCACCTTACCTGCTGACTGTCGCCTGAGAAGCGCACCGGCCCACCAATTTGGGTCACCTTGCCTGCTGACTGTCGTCTGAGAAGCGCGCCGGCCCACCAATTTTG
>JARLJJ010000304.1 GCA_031291275.1 Formivibrio sp. | reverse complement strand
GGCGAACCGGTCGCCTATATCACAGGCAGGCGCGAATTCTATGGCCGTGATTTTCGGGTCTCGCCCGCCGTGCTGATTCCGCGCCCGGAAACCGAACTGCTGGTGGAACTGGCGCTGGCGCGCGCGCCGCAACAGGCGCGGATGCTCGATCTGGGGTGCGGCTCGGGCTGCATTCCGGTCACGCTCAAGCTCGAGCGCCCCGATCTGGCGCTGACGGCGGTCGATATCTCGGCAGATGCGCTGGCCCTTGCCGCCGGCAATGCCCGGCAACTGGGTGCCCATGTCCGTTTTATCGAATCGGACTGGCTAGCCGCGCTGGACGACAAGATGTTTGACCTGATCGTTTCCAACCCACCCTATATCGAACAGCACGATCCGCATCTACAACAAGGCGATCTGCGCTTCGAACCGCGCGGTGCGCTGACCGATCACAGCGATGGATTGAGCCATTTGCGCACGATTGTCACCGATGCCCGGACGCACCTGACGCCGGGCGGCTGGCTGCTGTTCGAGCACGGCTGGGACCAAGGCGCGCCTTGCCGCGAGTTGCTGACTGCGGCGGGCTACGGCGCGGTGCAAAGCTGGCGCGATCTGGCCGGACACGAGCGGATCAGCGGCGGCATCCGCTAGCGTTCACCGGGGAATAGGCCTTCCCGGCAGCGAACCCGTCGATCACATCGCCGGATACGTCGGCCCGCTACCGCCTTCCGGGGGAACCCAGACGATGTTCTGGCCCGGATCCTTGATATCGCAGGTCTTGCAGTGGATGCAGTTCTGCGCGTTGATTTGCAGGTGCGGCGCCTCCTCCGGGCCGACGATTTCATAGACCCCGGCCGGGCAGTAGCGCTGCTCGGGTGCGGCATAACGGGCCAGGTTGAGGCTGATCGGCAGCGCCGCATCTATCAGCTGCAGATGGCAGGGCTGGTTGTGATCGTGCGCGATATTGCTGTAGGCGATCGAGGTCAGGCGATCGAAGCTGATCTTGCCGTCGGGCTTCGGGTAGTCGATGGGCCGGGCCTCTGCCGCGGGCTTCAGGCATTCATGGTCGGCCTTGCGGTGCCGCAAGGTCCACGGTGTGCGCAGTCCGAGTCCGGCCAGCCACATTTCCATCCCGCCCATCGCGGACCCCAATACCGTGCCGAGGCGCGACAGCCAGGGTTTGACGTTGCGCACCGCATCCAGATCGCGCCACACCCACGACTGGCGCAGCGCCGCGGGATATGTGTCGAGCGTATCTTGCGCCCGTCCCGCCGCCAGCGCGGCGCAGCCGGCTTCGGCGGCCAGCATGCCGGATTTCATCGCGTTGTGCGTGCCCTTGATGCGCGGCACATTGACCATGCCGGCACTGCAACCCAGCAGCGCGCCGCCGGGAAAGACCAGTTCCGGGATCGATTGCAGACCGCCTTCGCTGATCGCCCGCGCGCCGTAGCACAGGCGCTGGCCGCCCTCGAGTAGCGGGCGGATCAGCGGATGCAGCTTGAAGCGCTGGAACTCGTCGAACGGCGACAGATACGGATTGGCATAGTCCAGATGCACGACAAAGCCGATGGCAACCAGTCCCTCGCCATAGTGATAGGTGAACGAACCGCCGCCGGTGTCGCTGCCGAGCGGCCAGCCCAGCGTGTGTTGCACCAGACCCGCCCGGTGTTTTTCCGGGCTGACGCGCCAGAGCTCCTTGAAGCCGAGGCCGTATTTCTGCGGCGAGGCATTGCGGCGCAGATCAAAGCGCTGTTCGAGTTCGCGCGTCAACGAGCCGCGCGCTCCTTCGGCAATCAGGGTATACGCCGCGCGGATTTCCATTCCCGGCGCGAACTGCGGCCCTTCCTCGCCCTGCGCGTTGCGCCCCATGTCGCCGGAGATCACGCCTAGCACCTTGCCGGCTTCGTCGTACAGCATCTGGGCCGCAGTAAAGCCGGGGTAAATCTCCACGCCCAGCGCCTCGGCCTGTTCGGCCAGCCAGGCGCAGACCTCGCCCAGACTGACGATGTAAGCGCCGTGGTTGCTCATCAGCGGCGGCTGGATCGCGTTCGGCAAGCGCCAGTGGTGTTCCTCGTCCAGCGCATAGAACCGGTCTTCGCTCACCGCGGTGGTGATCGGCGCGCCTTGCGTGCGCCATTGCGGCAGCAGCTCGTCCAGCGCAATCGGATCGATAACCGCGCCCGAGAGGATATGCGCGCCGACTTGCGATCCTTTTTCCAGCACGCACACACTGATTTCGCGCCCCAGCACTGCAGCCTGCTGCTTGATGCGGATCGCCGCGGACAATCCAGCCGGGCCTGCGCCTACGATCAGTACGTCGTAATTCATCACATCGCGTTGCATATTGGTTTTTCCTGAAGTGGTCATTCAGAGGATATAGGGCAAGTCGATTTCATCGCTGCGGCGCACGCCCGCGGTCAGGGCGTGACAGTGGTCGAGGAACGCGCGCATGCCCGGTGTCTGGTGCTTGCGGCGGTGCCAGACGAAATTGAAATGGCGGCGCAGATCCAGCACGGGCACTTCGATCGGCTGCAAGCTGCCACGGCGAAACGCCTCGCGCAGCGCCAGGCGCGAGATACAGCCGATGCCCAGCCCCGATTCGACCGCGCGCTTGATCGCTTCGGTATGCTCAAGCACCAAGCGGACATTCGGGTGAAACAGCTGCCTGGACAGCGCCTGGTCGAGCGTCTGGCGCGTGCCCGAACCCGGCTCGCGCATGATCCACGCTTCAGCCTGCAATTCGCTCAGCGCAACATCCGCTTCCCCGGCCAGCCGGTGGTTTGGGGCGCAGAACACCACCAGCTCATCCTCGACCCAAGGTGTGACGACCAGATCGGGATGCTGGCAATCGCCTTCGATCAAACCGAGATCCAGCTCGAACTTGGTCAAGTGATCAATGATGACGCTGGTGTTGCGCACCTGCAGCTGAACCTCGCTTTCGCCGTGTTGCTGCAAGTACTTGGTGACAATCAGCGTGGCGAGGTAGTTGCCGATCGTGAGCGTGGCGCCGATCTTCAGCGGGCCGAATCCGGCATGCCCGCCCAGCAAGTCTTCGATTCCGCTGGCGCGGTCGAGCAGCTCGACAGCAGCAGGCAGCAGCTGGGCCCCGACTTCATTCAGCCGCAGCCCTTTTCCCACCCGATCAAACAGCGTGGTGTCATAGGCCCGCTCGAACTCGCCCAGCGCGGTACTCGTCGCCGACTGCGACAGCGACAGTGCTTCGGCAGCGCGCGATACGCTTTCCTGCCGCGCCACGGCGACGAACACTTCCAGTTGTCTCAGGGTGAATTTCATATCTACTCTATAGATCAATAGTATCAATACAATCCATTTTACAGATATTTTACCGGCTCCTACACTTCACTGCAATTCCATGAGTTTGTCAGAGGTGCGTAACTATGAAAGTTCTGGTCGCGGTCAAGCGGGTGGTGGATCACAACGTGCGCGTCCGGCCTTCGCTCGACGGCACGGGGGTCGAGACCGCCGGCGTCAAAATGAGCATGAATCCGTTCGACGAAAACGCGGTCGAGGAAGCGCTGCGCCTGCGCGAAGCCGGCATCGCCACTGAAGTGGTCGTCGTGTCGATCGGCGGCGCGGTGGCGCAGGATGTCTTGCGCCATGCGCTGGCCATGGGCGTCGATCGCGCGCTGCTGGTGGAAAGCACCGAGGTGTTGCAGCCGCTCGGCGTTGCCAAGCTGCTGCATGCCGTGGTCGGACGCGAACAACCGCAACTGGTGATCCTCGGCAAGCAGGCGATTGATAACGATGCCGGTCAAGTCGGCCCAATGCTGGCGGGACTGCTGAACTGGCCGCAAGGCACTTTCCTCTCGGCGCTCACCGTCTCCGGCACCCGTATGCAGGTCACGCGTGAAATCGAAGGCGGCACGGATTCCCTGGCCATCGACCTGCCGGCCGTGGTCACCGCCGATCTGCGCCTGAATGCGCCGCGCTTCGTCAAATTGCCCAATTTGATGCAGGCGAAAAAGAAACCCATCGAAACCCTCGCCGCCGCCACGCTGGGCGTCGATGCCGCGCCGCGCCTGAAAGTGCTGCGCGTCAGCGAGCCGCCGGCGCGCAAGGCCGGCATCCGGGTCGGCAGCGTGGCCGAGCTGGTGCAAAAACTGAAAGATGAGGCAGGAGTATTGCAATGAGCACTCTGATACTGGCCGAGCACGACGGCCGCCAACTGAGCCTGGCCACCCGCCAAGCCATCACCGCTGCACAACTCGCCCAGGCGCCGGTCGATTTGTTGCTCGTCGGAAATGACCTCTCCGCCGTGCTTGAAGCCGCACGTGCCGTGCAAGGCGTAGCGCGCGTTCTGGTCGCCGATGCCCCGCACTTGGCGCACCCGCTGGCGGAAGATGTGGCCCCGATCCTGGTTTCGCTGGCTGGCGATTACCGCATGATCCTGGCCGCACACGGCACGTTCTCGCGCAATATCCTGCCCCGCGTCGCGGCATTGCTTGATGTCGCGATGCTTTCCGACGTGACCGGGTTTTTGGGCGACAACACTTATGTTCGCCACATCTACGCCGGAAATCTGCAGGAAACCGTGCGGAGCATGGACCCGATTCAAGTATTGACGGTACGCGGCAGCCGCTTTACCGCTGCAGTTGATGGCGGCGCTGCCGGCGTGGTGACGCTCGCCGTGCCGCCGGCCACGACAACCGTCCAGTGGCTGGGCGCGCAACAAGGCAGCAGCGAAGGTCCGGCGCTAGGCAGTGCACGTTATGTGGTGTCGGGCGGGCGATCGCTCGGCAGCGCAGCACAATTCGACGCGATGCTGTCTCCGCTGGCCAACGTGCTCGGTGCCGCGCTGGGCGCCACGCGCGCCGCCGTCGATGCCGGCTTCGCCCCCAATGAATTCCAGGTCGGGCAGACCGGCACCATCGTCGCGCCCGACTGCTATATCGCCGTCGGCATTTCCGGCGCGGTGCAGCACACGGCCGGCATGAAGGACAGCCGGATCGTCGTCGCCATCAACCAGGATCCTGACGCCTCGATCTTCGACGTGGCGGACTATGGTCTGGTCGCCGATCTGTTCGAAACCCTGCCGGTATTGACCGAAGCCCTGCGCCAGGCGCGCCCCTAAGAGGATTGACCATGAGCACTCCGAGCACATTGAGTACCGAACGCATTCTTAGCGTGCACCACTGGAACGATACCCTGTTCAGCTTCAAGACCACGCGCGATCAAGGCCTGCGTTTCGAGAACGGCCAGTTCGTGATGATCGGCCTGCAGGTCAATCAGCGTCCGCTGCTGCGCGCCTACAGCATCGCCAGTGCCAACTATGAAGAACATCTGGAATTTTTCAGCATCAAGGTCGAGAACGGCCCACTGACTTCGCGCCTGCAGCACCTGAAGGTCGGCGACGAACTGCTGGTAAGCCGCAAACCGACGGGCACGCTGGTGCTGGACGATCTGCGGCCGGGCAAGAACCTGTATCTGCTTTCCACCGGCACCGGTCTCGCGCCGTTCATGAGCGTGATTCAGGACCCGGAAGCCTACGAGCGCTTTGAAAAAATCGTGCTGATTCATGGTGTGCGCACGGTGAGCGAACTCGCCTATGCCGATTTCATTACGCATGAACTGCCGCAAAACGAATTCTTCGGCGAGGAAGTGCGCGAGAAGCTCATCTACTACCCTACCGTGACGCGCGAAGCGTTCAAGAATCAGGGCCGGCTCACCGATCTGATCGAATCCGGCCAGCTGTTCGCAGACATCGGCTTGCCGCCGCTCGATCCGGCCCACGATAGAGCGATGCTTTGCGGCAGCCCAGCGATGCTGGCCGATACCGCAGCCTTACTGGACCGCCACGGCTTCAAAGCCTCGGCACGCATCGGCGAGCCGGGTGATTACGTGATCGAGCGGGCGTTTGTGGAAAAATGACCGGACGGACAGCCCCACCAGGCTCTTGTGAAGTGGGGGTGACAACCCCATAATGCTTGAGTGAAATTGTCAACCATGCGAGATCAGCCATGAGTACCCAAGAACGAATCCATCAAATTGTCACCCAGAATCCCGTAGTCTTGTTTATGAAAGGTACGCCGACCTTTCCACAATGTGGGTTTTCTTCGGGAGCCGTACAGATTCTGAAAAATTGCGGTGTTGAATTTGCCGCGATCAATGTCTTGGCCGATGACGACATCCGCCAGGGAATCAAGGAATACGCCAATTGGCCAACGATTCCGCAGCTCTACATCCAGGGCGAATTTATCGGCGGCTCGGACATCATGAAGGAAATGTACGCTTCCGGAGAGCTGCAAAAATTGCTGACGGGCAACGCCGGCTAAGAAACTTCTCTTGCGCAATATTTGAAAGGGGGCGATTTCACGCCCCCTTTTTAGTTGGTATCAGTCTTTGCCTTTAGGTGGCTGTTTGCCTTTTTGCAGAGAACTCAAAATCGTATCTCGCGAGTATGGCCCGGTATCGCCGCAAAAATCCTCAACCAATGCGCCTTGCCACACGTTGCGGACGCCTTTCTGCGCAACACGCCAAACGACCGTTTCAGTCTTTCTCCAAGTCTGGTCCGGATTGCCCCAGGCGTAGTCGCGATAACGCGACGTATAGCAATCCAGTCCTTCGAAAAACACATTGCGCAGACCGGTTTTCGGGATGATGGCGATCGCATAACGCAAAATCCGGTCTTCCTTTCCGATCGAGACCGAATCGACGGCAATTTCAACCCGGGTAGAGCCCATGTCCCGGCCCACCGGGTAAACCCGCCAGTCATTCAGTTTCGCCAGATCCGGCATCTGGAAAGTCTGCTCCGCAGGCGGCGGCAAATTCTCACGGTCGGTTTTCAACCAGCGTTGCGCATCGTTTTCTTCGGGCTTCTCTGCATAGGCCAGACTTGTGGCCAACACCAGGATCAGGCAATAAAACCGACGTAGGGACATGGGAACCTCTTGGTAAACAGCGCGCATCGTAGCAACTAGAACCGGCAGATTCAATGGCGAGCCGGGTGAATAGGAATAACTCGGCCGGAGACTTTTGAAAACCAGACCGGTTGCAACGTGGAATGAACGATACCGTAGCGGTTTTTCAGCATGGCGTTGAGCCGAGCCAGTTGCACGGGCCAGCTACTGTAGTCATGGATGACCAGATGCGCCGTCAACGCGGTGCGTTCGCTCCCGATGCGCCAAATGTGCAAATCATGCACCTCGATAACACCCGGTTCGCTGGCCAGAGCATGGCCGATTTCGTGCAGATCGAGATGTTCCGGCACGCTATCCATCAGCACATTGACCGCCTGGAGCAACACCGACCAGGTTGAACGCAATATCAACAGGCAAACAAAAACCGACAGGATCGGATCGATTGGCATCCACCCGGTGAAATAGATCACAGCCCCTGCCACGATGGCCGCTACCGATCCCAGCAGATCGCCAAGAACATGCACAAAAGCTGCGCGCGAGTTGAGATTCTCGTGATCATGCGAGAGCTGCCAGGCCGAGGCAATATTCACACCCAGCCCGATCACCGCAATCACCATCACGCCCAGGCCATTCACGACACTCGGATGCAGCAGGCGTTGCACGGCTTCAAAAAAAATCCACGTTACCAGTCCCAGCATGGTGATGCTGTTCACCAGCGCGCCAATGGTTTCAGCCCGCGCATAACCGTAGGACTTATCGTAATTGGCCGGCCGCTGACCAATCCGGTTGGCCAGGAGTGCCAGCAGCAAAGCACCGGCATCGGTAAACATATGCCCCGCATCGGAAATCAGCGCCAGCGAGCCAGACCAGAACCCGCCAGCGAGCTCGACCAGTGCGAAGCCACCAGTAATCAGTAGCGCCCACATCAATCGCCGCTGGCTGTGTTGCGCGCCATGGTGGTGATGGTGGGCCGCATCAAACTCATCTGCGTGATGCTTGCTGTGCTTGGCACTATCGTGATGCGGGTGCGGATGTGAATGAGTGGTATGTGTAGGATTCATATGGAGCACAGGATAATGATCAAGGAGTCTTCTTTTCGTTTTCTGGCTTGAAACCGGTGTCTACGGGTTTGTAGCCATGCACCATACTGCCAATCAAATTTTCGCGGTGCTTCCAGCTCTCGTACAACGCAGCCAGCACATGCACGATAACAGCGGCCTGCAGAATGCTCACCAGACTTTCGTGTACACCCTGCAGTGTTTCGTTTTCATAAAAGGCATCGGTCGTCATCAGATAGCCGGAAACGCCCAGTCCGAGCACTAATGCCATCAGGGTCAACATCATGACCGCAGCAGCCGGATTGTGTCCGAGATGGCGAGGCGCCTGGTTGCGCAACAGCGCCCTAAGATACGGGATCAGGCGCGTCGGCGTAGGAAACCAATCGGAAAACCGCGCATATTGCGGGCCGACAAAGCCCCAAACCAAACGCACCGTCACCGCCCCGGCAGCAATCAAGCCCAGGGTGCGATGTGCGAAATGACCGCTCGCATTGAACAGGTTGCTGATCACGCAACCCACCAAAACCCAGTGCAGCAAACGCACCAGCGGATCCCACACGCGGATTTTTTTCATGACGACTTATCCTCAACGGCCATGCTTCACATTGCCGATCTATTATGGCGCAGATACAGGCGCTGTGGATCGCGCGGTACAATGTCATTTTTGCAAGCGTCTGAGGTTATTCGGCATGACTGCCCGCCCCATTCCAAACTTGGCCATCGATCTTTCTGGCCTGAACTGCCCGCTGCCCATTCTGCGCACCAAGAAAGCATTGGCCCCGCTGCAGACTGGCGAAGTGCTGCAAGTCACCTGTACCGACCCGGCCACGCCGACCGATTTTGCCGCATTCTGCAAGCAGACCGGCAACGATCTGCTTGAACAGTGGCAAGAATCGGACCACTACCTGTTCTTGATAAGGAAACGTTGATCATGCCCCAGACCCTGACCATCATCCGCCCGGACGACTGGCACCTGCACCTGCGCGATGGCGAGATGATGGCCGCCGTCGTTGCCCACAGCGCGCGCGAATTTGCCCGCGCGATTGTCATGCCCAACCTGCGCCCGCCGGTCACGAGCGTCGAACTCGCCGCCGCCTACCGCGCGCGTATCCTCGCCGCGCTGCCCGCCGGCAGCACGTTCCAGCCGTTGATGACGCTGTACCTGACCGACAACACGCCGCCGGCCGAGATCGAGAAGGCCCGCGCCAGCGGCTTCATCCATGCGGTGAAGCTCTATCCGGCCGGCGCGACGACCAACTCCGACAGCGGCGTAACGAGTTTCGACAAGGTGATGCCGACGCTGGAAAAAATGGCCGAGCTCGGCCTGCCGCTGCTGGTGCACGGCGAAGTCACCGATCCGGCCGTCGACGTGTTCGACCGCGAAGCCGTGTTCATCGACACCATCCTGCAGCCTTTAATCGCCCGTCTGCCGCAACTGAAAGTGGTGATGGAGCACATCACCACCGCGCAGGCCGCCGATTTCGTGCTGGCGGCGCCGGCCAACGTCGCCGCCACCGTGACCGCGCATCACCTGCTGATGAACCGCAACGCCATGCTGGTCGGCGGCATTCGTCCGCACCTCTACTGCCTGCCGGTGCTCAAGCGCGAAACGCATCGTCAGCGCCTGGTCGAAGTCGTGACCAGCGGCAGCAGCAAGTTCTTCCTCGGCACCGACAGCGCGCCGCACGCCAAACACACCAAGGAAAACGCCTGCGGTTGCGCCGGCATGTATACCGCCCACGCGGCACTGCCGCTGTATGCGGAAGTGTTCGATGCGGCCGGCGCACTCGACCAGCTTGAAGCCTTTGCCAGCCTGAACGGCCCGGCGTTCTACGGCCTGCCGGTCAACAGCGGCACGGTCACGCTGGTGAAGGAAAGCTGGACCGTTCCCGCCGAATACCCGGCAGGCAGCCACCCCGTGGTGCCATTGCGCGCCGGCGAAAGCATCGCATGGCAACTCACGTGATCGTTCATCGTACCGCCAGTAGTTTGCCCTGGTTTCTATTTGGTGCAGGGTTGGCCGCCGCGGCCTGGTGGGGCTTGCCGCTGATTGAATCGCCCAAACTGGAAAATCATTTCTTTGGCCTGTTCTGGTATTCGATGCTGGGCCTCGGCGCGCTGCTCTGGGCCATTCCTGCCGAGCAACGCGCGTTGCCGCAAACAGTTGAACGCCGTTACTGCCTGCTCGGACTGGTCCCGCTCTGGCGGCAGACCCATCCGGTCGGCGACTTTACCGGGATCACGCTGGATCAGGAACCGAACATCTTTGGACGCGACAGTGTCTGGGTCATCCTGACCGGCAAGACCGGTAATACCTTCGTTTTTGCCCGATTTCGTGCCACGCAACGTGGCGTGGGAAAAGCCGACCAGTTGGCGAATGCACTGGCCGCCCTGACCGGCTTACCCTTCAACGAAGCGCCGAAATAAAAGTGATTGCTGGCTGTTCGAGCCCGACTCAAGGATAATCCGTCCCGCGAAGCAGGCCAGACAGTCGCTGCCCGTGCAAACGGGGGGAGGAAAGTCCGGGCTCCACAGGACAGGATGCCGGCTAACAGCCGGGCGCCGCGAGGCGACGGAAAGTGCAACAGAGAGCTGAACCGCCGATGGCCGCGGACTTCGCGGGGCGCAAGCCCTGCAAAGTCCCATCAAGAAAGGGAGGAAACTCCCCGGATTGATGGAACGCGGATCAGGTAAGGGTGAAAAGGCGAGGTAAGAGCTCACCGCGGACGTGGCAACACGGACGGCAGGGTAAACCCCATCCGGAGCAAGACCAAGCAGCAGGCAGTGAGGCGGTCCGCTGAGCCTGCGGGTGTGTTGCTTGAGCCCAGTGGTAACGCTGGGCCTAGAGGAATGACTGTCGCGACGGGCAACCGTCGAACAAAACCCGGCTTATCGGCCTGCTTCGCCCCATTTCTCTTTCCAGGCCAAATGATCATGACTCAGACCGTCGTGTATGTTTCCTGCGCTGAAAGCCGGGAAATTCTCGTTTTTTCCCTTGATACCCATTCCGGTGAAATTCAGTTGCGCCAGAGTTTGGCAACAACGGAAGGCCAGCCGCAACCGCTACGAATCAGCCCGAACCGACGCATTCTGTATGCAGGCACCCGCTCGGACAGCGCCGTGCTGGCACTCAGCATTGATCCTGCCAGCGGCGAACTGGCCTGGCTCGGCAGCCAGCCAGCGCCCGGCAATTCGACCTATGTTTCCTGTGATCGCGCCATGCGCGTGGCGTTTTCCGCATCGTATGGCGGCAATAGCCTGAGCGTCTTTCCGCTGGATGAACAAGGCGCACTACGCGCAGCCAGTCAAACTGAAGACGGCCTGCCCCGCGCGCATGCCGCGTTGATAGATGGCAGCAACCGCTGGCTACTGGTTCCAACCCTCGGCGCAGATGCCATCCGGGTTTATCGCCTGGAAAACGATGGTCATCTCACGCCAAACAACCCGGCCCAGATCCAAGTCCGCCCCGGCAGCGGCCCACGCCATCCGCGGTTTTCCGCGGACAATCGGCATATCCATTGCCTGAACGAGCTCGATGGGAGTATTGATCTGTTTGATTTCGATGCCAGTTCGGGCACATTGACGCCAAAACAGTCGGTGAGCATGCTCCCCCCCAATTTCGAGGGAAAACCATGGGCCGCCGAAATACGCGCCACCCCCGATGGCCGTTTCCTGTATGCCACGGACCGGACTGCCAGCACGATTGCGGCCTTTGCCGTTGACCTGCAAACCGGGGCGATCACGTTGATTGATCACTACCCAACCGAAGCGCAACCGCGCGGCATGGGTATCGATCCTTCCGGCCGCTGGTTGATTGCTGCCGGGCAACTCTCCGCCCGGCTCACGGTGTATGCAATCGATCCGGACACGGGCCGCCTGACATCGGCACACACCCATTCCACCGGCCTTGATCCGATCTGTGTCGAAATAGTGTCACTGCCCAACGGGCAGCCACGCTGATCTAGCTCGCCACGGCCTGCCGAGTTCGATGCACTCAATAAGACGGGTTAATCCCCCATAGCGGGCTGGCATTCGGCACTGGCCGCTCGTCTTGCTGATTGCCTGCGCTCAGGTCTTTGCAGACCCCCTGTTAGTGACCTACATCGAAAAACCACCCTTGTACTACACCGATGGCAACGGGACACCGGCCGGTTTCTTGCTGGAGCGGGTCCGAACCGCATTGACGGGTCTCCCGGTTAGCATTCAGCCGCGCTCGCCCCGACGCGCCATCGAGGAAATCCAGGCCAACACCATCCCCATCTGTTCGATCGGCTGGTTCAAAACGCCGGAACGCGAGTCGTTTGCCTTGTTTTCCGACGCGATCCTGCCGCACACCCCATGGCTGACCGTGGTCCGGGCATCCAAACGCGATACCCTCAGCCATTTGCCTAACTTGAGCGCATTGCTTGCCCTCCCCAAGGTACGCATCGGCGTAGTGGCCGGATTTTCTTATGGCAAGGAACTCGACCAACTCTTGCAAACGCTGGCTCAGCGACTTGATGTAGCCCCGAACGAGTCGTCCAATTTACGCAAATTGGTGGCTTGGCATGTCGATGCTGTTTTCGTTAACGCGGCAGAATTGGATTACTACCTGAATGATGCACAAATTCCGGCGGCTGAAGTAGTGCCATTGAATTTCCCGGACATGCCACAAGGCGAGGACCGCTACCTGATGTGCAGCCGAAAAACGGGGCCGATGCTGATGCAACAGTTCAACGAAGCACTGCGCCAACAAAACGGCAACACCCCTCGTACTCGTTGTGTTTATCGGCCTGATCGCCCTGCTCAAGGCATATTTCCTTTGGGGATGTCTTGACAGCAGGCGGGGGTGACTGGCAGAATCGCGCCTCTGTTTTAGGCTATGTAGCTCAGCTGGTTAGAGCACAGCACTCATAATGCTGGGGTCAGTGGTTCAAGTCCACTCATAGCCACCACCGAATTCAAGGCCTCGACTTCCGTCGGGGCCTTTTGTTTTGTGGGTTTGCGGCGCATCTCAGGCGCGCAACATAGCCATCAAACAGATGGCGCGATTTTGTCGTATTCGGATATCTGTTTTAAGGGAAGGTTACCGAAACTGCGACGGGCGACCGGATCGGTGGTTATGGCATCAATCCGGGGCGAGTATCGGAATCCGCAGAACCCCGTATCAATACCACGAACACATTCGGCAAAAAATCAGACTCAAGAACATCTGGGCGGACACTCGCCGAAAACGTTACTCATCCTATGCGCTCAAAGACAACCTTCGTCCGAAAGTCTGCCATATGGCGGCCATTGTGCCTGCAAGACCGACCGTTCAGCTCGCAGTTGCTCGTTTTCGCATATGGTCGTGGCCAACCTCTGTTTTGAACCCAAACACAGTGTTTCCTTGCATCAACAGAACCTAAATTGCCCCCGACCTGTCTGTCGGGGGCGTTATTTTCAAGCTTGGCCAGCAGCAGAACGCTCCGCATTGAGAAACAGCGCATTGTTTTCCAGGTGGATATGCTGCATTAGATCTTCACGCAACTGGATTAACGCGGCATACAGTGCACGCCAGGTGTTGCAGGCATCCGCAGGCGGCACAAGATCATTGGTTAGCATGGCGAGTTGTTCCAGTGCCTCGCCATGCTGGTCATGTTCAAAACGCATCATGGATATAGGGGCTTGTGCTGTGCGGTCGTTGCCGCGCAACAGCATGGGAAACAGGATCTGTTCTTCTTTCATCATATGGTTGGTCAATTCCTGCTGCATGATTTCCAGGTGGTCAGCCAAACCCGCCGGACAATCAGGTCGGTCAGCATGCACAGCTTCGACGCGCAAAGCCAAACGGATGACTTCAGGCAATTGCTCCCGATGCCGGTCGTGGAAACGATGAAGGATATGGCCAATCAATTCGGCAACAGGTGCCTCCCTCCAGTCGCGGTCTGCAGAATCTTTTGCTTGCAGTGATTCGAGCTCTGTTTGGAGCAGCTGCAGGTTCAAGCCACGTTTTTCGGCCGCCTCACGCAGGCTAACGTGTCCTCCACAGCAAAAGTCGAGTTTATGATTATGGAAAATGCGAGTGGCACCAGGTAGTGCGCAGGCCAATTGGCCGATGGGTTGTTCGAGCAGGTTCATGCTAATAATCCTTTGAGGCGATGGTCAGTAGTGCTCTCTGTAACGCAATCGCCGTGCCAATTTTTAACATGCTGTTTTATAAATATAAATTTAATTTATGGTTTTTTTTACCGTATCATATTAAGGTATTTAATACCTATATATGGTTGTATTTACCATGATGGATACCCTATTACTGGCCGATCTGGTGGCCGAGTTGCCTCGCACAGTACGTTTGCAGCGCCTGGTTAATGCAATGCGCATGCATTTCCGTTGTGGTGCCGTGGGCTTGCTGAAAGTGGAAGGCGATGCATTGTGTCCAATTGCAATCGACGGCCTGGTACGCGAAACACTGGGACGTCGATTTGTTGTAGCACAGCACCCGCGTTTGTCCGCAATTCTAGCGAGCAATGCACCCGTACGTTTCCCTTTCGACAGCACCTTGCCAGACCCATATGACGGCTTGCTCGACAACCATATGGGCGAGCCATTGCCAGTGCATGATTGCATGGGAATCAGTCTTTCCTTGGATGGCAAGCTGTGGGGTGCCATCACTCTGGATGCGCTGAGCGGGGATGTTTTCGGAGAGAAAGCCCGTGAAGAATTGATCCACATGGCGCTTATCACTGAAACAGCCGTACGGTTAACCCGACTCGAAGAAGAAAATCGAAGCTTGCGTGCTGGCCGAGCCGAGCAAGAAACGCTCGCCCATACGACAGGGCTATCCGGGGAAATAGAAATCATTGGGCAAAGCTTGCAACTACAGAATTTGCTGCAGGAACTGGATATGGTTGCTGATTCTGAGTTGCCCGTATTGCTGCTGGGAGAAACCGGCGTCGGCAAGGAGCTGTTTGCAAGGCGACTGCACCGGGTATCCCGTCGCAAAGGCAAACCGCTAATACAGGTCAATTGTGCAGCCTTACCCGAATCACTGGCGGAAAGCGAATTGTTCGGCCATGTCAAAGGTGCTTTTTCCGGGGCCATCAATGACCGGGCAGGAAGAATCGAAGCCGCCGAAGGTGGCACGTTATTTCTGGATGAAGTGGGAGAACTGCCGCTGCCAGTTCAAGCAAAATTGTTGCGCACCCTTCAAAACGGCGAAATTCAGCGGCTCGGCGCGGACAAACCACACAAGGTTAATGTGCGTATCGTGGCCGCAACCAATCGCCAACTGCATGACCAGGTACGTGAAGGACACTTCCGCGCCGATCTCTACCACCGTCTTTCCGTGTACCCGGTACTAATCCCGCCGTTGCGTGAACGGGGGAACGACGTGTTGTTGTTGGCAGGCAGTTTTCTGGAATTGAATCGCACCAGGTTGGGCGTGCGTAGCCTGCGACTATCACCGGAAGCAGAGCAAGCATTGTGTGCGTATGCCTGGCCTGGCAATGTACGCGAACTGGAACATGTGATCAGTCGAGCCGCGCTGCGTGCAGTCAGTCGGGGAGCCAAACGTACGGAAATCGTGACACTGGAACCAGAACATTTGGATTTAGACCTGACACGTCCTGGTTTGGATTTGTCTCAATCGGCCAATGCCGGCATCGACAACCCCATAATCGACAAAGGAAATGTTCCGCTCAAGATTGCGATAGATACCTTTCAGCGCCAGTTGATACGGCAAACTTTGGTGCAATGCCAGGACAACTGGGCGAGTGCTGCCCGCTCCTTGGGGATCGACGCCAGTAATCTGCACAAACTTTCTCGGCGTTTGGGCATAAAGGCGTAACGTATTTTCGGTGCGATGCTTACAGTGGGCGGCCCGGTTGTACTGTGGCTTGCCGCCCGTGTTACATCGTTAGTCTGGTGTGGTTGAGCTCGGCGAACAGTGCTGCAACAAAATCTGATTGCGAGATCATACCAACGACGATGTTCACGTCATTTACTACAGGTAGGTGATGCATACCTCTATCGGAGAATAACGTGGCCAGATCAGCGATAGATTGTTCCGGGCGTGCCGTGCAAGGCGATTTGGTCATGATGGATACAACAGTTTGACCGCCTTCAAATCGGGCCACTAACCCGGTTTTAGATAAATCCGAGGTCACGAAAAAATCATGCAACGAAATAATTCCAAGTAATTGGCGATCTACAGTCGTGACTGGCAATGTCTTTATCGTGTGGTGTTTTAAGCGCTGCCATACTTCATGGATTGTCATTTCCGCAGTAACGGACACAACATCCCGCGACATAATATCTTGGCAACGGATACCGGCCAGCCGACGGTGTTGCATCCGGTTTTCAGCATTCATGAGCACTTCTTTCAAGTCTTCCTTGCTGACATCGAGCAACTCTCTGTAGGAATCCAGCGCCGCATCAAGATCGGCGGCAATCACAGCCTGACGAGCTTGCGGAAGGGGGTCGGCCGTCAGATGCGGATTCGTGGGCGCTAGGGACTGATGCGGATAGCGGCGTTTGGCGAGGTTGTTGAACATTAATGCGCCCAAAAGCAGCAAGCCTGAGTTGATGGCCACAGGCCAGATGACAAAACCATAACCAAGTTTAGCCACAGTTGGGCCGCCTAGGGCGGCACACAGGGCGACGGCACCGCCGGGTGGGTGGAGACAGCGTAGATAAAACATTGCTCCAATGGACAGTGCCACAGATAGTCCGACGGCAATGCCCAGATTACTCACTTGAGCTGCAATAGTGACACCAATAAATGCAGCGACAATATTGCCGCCGATAATGGCCCAGGGTTGGGCTAATGGACTTGCTGGAACAGCAAATAGTAAGACGGCTGAGGCACCCATCGGAGCGATAAACCAGGGGTTGCTCATTCCCATTGATTGTCGGCTGAGCCATTCAGTGCAGAACAGGCAGAGCCCAGCACCGATACAACTTACCAGTCCGCTGCGCATGTTGACGTGGATACGTGGAGGAATGAAGGCGCGCAGCCATGTGCAAACAGTATACAAATCAAGGCTTCCAAAAAGTAAGGCGCCGATACGGAGCCCTTGTTTTGGTATTTATATCATCATATGATGTATTTAATGAAGCGAATTTCATCGGGTAGGAATAACTAACAAAGGACCAACAACCCTGTGTTGACCAAAAAACACTATGAAGCTTTATCTGAATTCCGATACCAACTGCGGCGCTTTTTACATTTCAGCGAGACCGCCGCCAAAGCAGAAGGATTGACGCCGCTTCAGTATCTATTGCTATTGCATGTGCGCGGATTTCCGGGGCGTGACTGGGCAACAGTGGGTGAATTAGCCGAACGTTTGCAAATGCATCATCACGGCGCAGTGGCATTGCTGACACGTTGCGAAGAACTGGAATTGGTTGAGCGGCGAAAAAATGAAATTGACCGGCGCAAAGTTGAGGTACATCTCAAGCCCGCGGGCGAGTTGTATTTGGAGCGTCTCGCAGCCTTGCACGAGGCCGAACTTCGCTCTTTGCAGGATACATTTCGTGTCGCGCAAATTACTGCGTTCAACGACGATGATCAGACAAGGGGCGGAGCCTGATCATCGTCGCTGTTACCTCAATTTAACTAAATCGAGCATTTATCACCTGCAGGTTTAACAATTAAATAGACCTATGAGGGATCCGGACATGACTAAGCGTAATCATTCCCTTCCGTTGGTATATTCATGCTCCGGTTGTTCCAGCGCGGCGCAAATGGCGAATCATCTAGCCGTTCAACTAGACCGGCATGGTGTTGCTGAAATGTCATGTATTGCCGGAGTCGGTGGAGATGTGCCGCATTTGGTACGAATAGCCCGTTCTGGCCGTTCGATTCTTGCTTTAGACGGATGTGCATTACAGTGCGTAAAAAGTAGTTTGGCCCAGCGTGGCGTTGCTCCGTCACGTCACATTCTTTTGCATGAATACGGGGTAAAGAAGCACTACAGTAGTGATTTTGACCCAAGCGAAGCAAACGAACTATTCGAAAAAATAGCTAAATATGCGCAAGAAATGAAGATCACGCCCCCCGATCGACACGGTTGACAATGGCTGTGCGCAATAATTGGAAATACACGACTTCGCCATGTTCGGCTTTGTCAGGAGACCCGCTTAATTATGTACGCTGGTGATCATTGGAGCTTGATCACCTGTGAGGCTGTGGCGCTTAACACCTTCGCATCATGTGCACGAGTAACGTGACCCATGATGGTCATCAGCGAGTTTTGACCACGAGGCGGCAAGTAAAGTTTAACGTGGCACTCAACCTCGAATTCTTCGGTTGCTGGTCGCTTCGCTGGTCTGCATCCATTGTCGCTACAACTGCAGTGATGCCCGTATGACCGTTGAGACCAAAGTCCTCGCGTAGGTATTGAAGCCGGGTTCAGATGTACTGCAGTCGCTCAAATAAACCGCTCATACCGAACGTATGAATGGCTACAGTGGCCGGTAGTGCCAACTCGGGAAGTTGTGCCACTTGCGGTCATTGATTCAGATGCATCTTAGCCAAGTGCCGCTTCCTGGAAGGCATCTCGAATACGAGCGCCCGGCAAAGTGCGGCCTGACGACGCGGTTAAGTGTCGTTGACGACCGAGCGCGTTTGGCGCACGATGCGCGCGAAACAAAAACGAGCGACTTAACGTGGACCAGCAAAACCGAAACGGACTGAAACGGCTACTGCAGGCCATCAGCCAACGCATTATTCAGGCGGTTCCTCCCACCCTGTATGCCTGCGAGATTTGCAGAAAGACTGAATGTTCGCAGGAGGAATGGATTGCGTGCGAGACTCGTATCGCTCACGCCAAGTATCTTGTGGCACACCAGGGCAAGACACCGTCCTGACAATCCAGTTTTGTTCATCGCGTTGGTACATGGCTAGCCACTTGTGAATAGCATCGCGGCCAAGTCCTTCGCCAGTATGTTCGGCTGTTCCGTAGATAGCTTCGGCACAGTATTCCTGTATAACTACTAAGCCATCCCACCACACCCAGCACTCAACATCGCGCTTGTCCGACACAGGCTTTGCACCGCAGACCATGCGCTATGCTGAATCTATGCATGGCCTGGTAAATTCACAATCTTATTCCGGCCCAGCTTCGTTGTTTTGTTGACGAGGATCCATAAGAGCAAGTCAAACACAGAACCCTGCGAAGACTCAGGCGGTTCGCTTTCCAGCCATGCCCATCAGGTCGCGACCAGCAAAAGGAAAGCGCCAATGAATAAGACATTCTCCATCAATCTGTTTTATGGGCTGACACGGCTGTTCATCGTTTGCCTCCTGTCCCTGGCCGGATTGGCCTCTGCTGATGAATCCAGCACGAATACGGCAGAATCTCTGCGTGCCAAGTACGCCGAGTTGGGCCCGCAACTCAGCAACAATCCATTCAAGCGGCCGCTTTATCTGGTTTCAACCGAATTGCCCGGTCAACTAAAAGGCGATATCTATGCACGGATTGATTACCCTTTTTCCTCGGTCAAGAACGAACTCATCGATCCGAACCATTGGTGCGATGTATTGATCCTGCACCTCAACACAAAATATTGCCGTGCATCGATAAATTCGTCGCGCAGCATCCTCACCGTCAGCATTGGTAAAAAAACCTTCCAGTCGCTGGATAGTGCCTCCCCGGTCGAATTTGTCTTCAGCGTCACGACCACTGCGCCCGATTACTTTGATGTCTGGCTCAAGGCAAAGAAAGGACCATTAGGCACAAGTGACTACCGGATACAGCTCGAAGCGGTCTCCCTTCCGGAAAACAAAACCTTTCTCCATCTCACTTATGCCTACGCCTACAATTTCGCCGGTCGACTTGCCATGCAAGCGTATCTGGCCACCATCGGCAGCGGGAAAGTCGGGTTTACCAGCACGGGGAAACTATCCAATGGCCAGCCCGATTACATTGGCGGCATACGGGGCGTGGTAGAGCGCAACACCATGCGCTATTACCTCGCCATCGACGCCTATCTGGCGGAGTTGCCCACCCCGCCTGCCGATCAGTTCGAAAAACGCCTGCAACACTGGTTTTCGTCCACGGAACTTTATCCCCTGCAATTGCACGAAATTGACCGCGCCGACTACCTCGACATGAAACGGCGCGAGTATCTGCGCCAGCAAACACCGCAATAACCAGCCGTATTCAGTTGATAGAAGCGAACACAAGCACGAAGGTCCATAGCCGTCTCTCCTGTGATGGTTCTCACAGCCATCGATCGAGGAAATGAATATAGTGTGCCTCATACACCGCATGACTCTTTCGAGGAAAAATCATGAACAAGCTATGGATTTCGGCAGTACTTGCCACTGTTGCAATGAGCACCCAAGCGTTCGCAGACTGGCACCACGATGATGAAGATTACTACCGCCACGAGCACCATCGGCGCGTCGAGCAAGTCATCGTGCATCATGTCTATGACGAGCCGCAGGTCATTTACGAAGCACCTCCAGTGGTTTACCACGAACGGATCGTCTACCGGGATCGCCCGGTCTACTATGCGCCGGCACCCCGTTACGCCCCGCCGGCATACCGTCAGGAACGCGTGGAAGGGTACGGGTATTCCGGATCAGACAGGCTGGTTGGTCAAGCAATCGGCGCAGTAGCGGGTGGCATTCTGGGCAATGGCGTGGGTAAAGGAAATGGCCGTGTTGCGGCCACTGCCGTCGGTGCCGTGATTGGTTCCGTGGTCGGCGGAAATCTGGCGACGTCGGGTCGCTGGGAGTAATCCGTGTGCTTCGGCTTTCCCTTATAACCTGATTACAGGCTTTTGTTGCCTGGACACGGAAAGCCCAAACAGGCCGGTTCAACCGGCCTGTTCCGTCTGTGCCAATAAAAAGCCTGCACCAATTGCACAACCACTACCACCTGCTAGTAGTTAATAGGCGAGCTTTTATCACCTACGCCAAGGAGTCATCACGATGAAAAACAAATTCTACCGCGTCCTGTGCATGGCGCTGATCAGCAGCTTTTGCGCTGTACAACTACCGGCACAGGCCAGCAGCATGCTGTCAACGGATAGTGCCATTGAAACCCATTCTGAACGGGCCGATGTCATGGCTTTCCTCAATCGCGCAGATGTCGTCAACGCCATGGAAAAACAGGGCGTCAATCCGGCAGATGCGCAAGCGCGTGTTGCCGCGCTGAGCGACGATGAAATCCATGCCCTCAATGGCCGGATTCACGAATTGCCTGCCGGTGGCGATATTCTCGGCGTAGTCTTTACCGTGTTTATCGTTTTGCTGATTACCGACATCCTTGGCCTGACCAAGGTATTCCCCTTCACCCGCTCCATCCGCTGAACCATGCGCCTGCTCTGCGTGCTCGCCGCGCTGCTTCTCGCCGCCTGCGCGGCACCGCAGACCCGTGCATTAATGGAATCGCATGCCGGTCGACCCAGCCCGGTAGAACTAACCAGCGTACCGTTCTTCCCCCAGACCGAACACCAATGCGGCCCGAGTGCCCTGGCCACCGTTCTGGGCGATAGCGGTATCGCGGTTAACCCTGAAGCGCTCACACCGCAAGTCTACTTACCCGGCCGCGAAGGCAGTCTGGCAATCGAGCTGATTGCCGCCACTCGTCGATATGAGCGCGTAGCATGGCGAATTCCACCCACAATATCCGCGGCCCTTGCAGAAATCGCGAGCGGCAAACCGGTTCTTTTTCTGCAAAACCGGTCTTTCGCTTTTGCGCCGCTCTGGCATTACGCCGTTCTGGTGGGGTACGACCTCGAACGCCGGGAAGTAATACTGCGCTCCGGCCCACTGGCACGCGAGATCATGTCGCTCGATACCTTTGAGCATACCTGGGCTCGCAGCGATTACTGGGCCGTCGTCGTCACCAAACCGGACGAACTGCCTGATTTCGTCAGCGAGAACGAAGCCATGCAACAAGGATTGGCACTGGAAAAAGGCCAACATCTGAACAGCGCACACCAGCTTTATGCCCGTATGGTCCAACGCTGGCCTGACGATGATCCTGCTCGCTTTGGTCTTGCCAATACGGCGTATGCCTTGGGATATGGCGCAAGTGCCGAAGCGCAATGGCGTCAGTTGCTCGATTCACCGAAGCCGCTCTTGCCGGTTTTTTACAATCTAGGGCAATACCTGCTGGAGCAAGGCCGCCGATCCGAGGCCAAGGCCATTTTGCAACGCGCCAGAACACTTTGGCCTGTAGATCGGCGCCTGGATCCGCTAGAAAACGACTTGCAGAACCAACGCCCATGATTTTCTCCGCTCAAAAAAGCCAAGTAGCCAGTGGCAGAGCAATTAAGTCGGCTTTCCTGAAACACTTCTAATTCACGTCAAATAACACCACTAAAGTTATGGTTTAATACAGTCGAAATCATTGTGTTTCAAACTAGCTTGGCTAGTAGTCACTGCCCCGTATCGGGCCCGCCAAGCGACAAACGCCAATGATTTTGTGTATGGCCATCAAACATTCCAGAGCAGGAAATTTTGCTCATCCATGCTTCCCAAATTGGCCTACCACAGCAATGCAATCCCAAGCCAAAACGCAGTTAAACAAGACCAAGGCACTGACTTGGCTATTCAAACAACGTCTTCAAACAGGGAGTTTTCATGGCTTACTTTAATTGGACGAACGATCTTTCCGTAGGCAATACCCAAATCGACAGTGACCACAAACAACTGGTTGATCTGGTAAACAAGCTGCACGATGCGATGAAATCGGGGAAGGGCAATACGGTCTTGGGAGAGATTCTGGCCGACTTGATTCAGTACACATCAAGTCATTTCAAGCGCGAAGAAATGCTGATGCAGAAGATCAATTATGCGGAATTTGCTGAGCATAAAGCCGAGCACACCAAGCTGGTCGGGGAAGTTCTTGAACTGCAGACCCGGTTTAAAACTGGTGCTACCACCCTCTCGGTGAGCGTGTTTAATTTCCTGAGTGATTGGCTGCGGACCCATATCAAATCGCGCGATGTAAAACTTGCCGTCGCGATTGCGGCAATTAAATAAGCTACAGCATCAAAAAGGGGCGTTTCGATATGTCGACGCCCCTTTCCTACCTCATACAGGATTCCGGCAATGAATCCTGCCAGTACTCATCGCCGCCAAAGTGTGCGCAGTTTTTCCTGCTGCTCCTTGGTTAAGACCGCATCAGTGCGTTTTTGCGCATCCACCGAACTGTCGAACATTTGTTGCTGCAGCTGGCCAATGGTTTTATAGGCCTCGTCAATGGCTGCTTGATCACGTTTCGGTGCCTGGTACAAATCGCGCAGCTTGGCCTGCTGATCCATCATTCCCCCCATCAAAGCCCAGTGCGTCTTGCGCGTTTCATCCTGAATCTTGTTAATCTTGGCCAGCTGCTCATCAGTCAGACTGAGCCCATTTCCCCAGTAGCCCCCCATCATGCCCGGACCCATGCCATAGCCACCCATCATTCCGGGGCCAACGCCATAAGCACCGTAACCACCCATCATCCCTGAGCCATATCCGCCCATCATTCCGGGACCGACCCCGCTGCCATAACCCCCCATCATGCCCGGCCCCATACCGTAACCCCAGCCACCAGAACCATCCCTTGGCGCATTTTTTGACTGCGCGGCCAAGAGGATTGGTGCCATTCCGCCCAAAGCAAGGGCCAACACACCGCCGATGGCCCAACTCAAGTAACGTTTGCTTTTCATCGCTATTTCCTTTCAAAAAAATCAATGAAATTGAACTGAAATGCTCTGCCCCTATTTTTCCAGGAGGTCATCCCGTTTTTGCAGAAACTCTTCACGACTGATTTCACCGCGCGCATAGGCTGACTTGAGGATATCAAGCGGGGTATTCTTTTCCTGTTTGCCTTCTCGCGTGCCGTTATCCGAGGATTTGGTAAACAGGTATTTCAAAAGGGCAAAGAGCAGCAGCAGTGGAACGCCCCAAAGCAATATCATCCACAAACTTCCAAGAAGCATGCCGCCTCCTCCAAACATCCACCCGTTGCCATAGCTTCCGTACATAACATCTCCTTTTGCTGAGTATGTGGACTTCGAATCAAGCTTCAAGCCAGTTGTAGACTTGTTCCAGGCTTCGTTCGACTGACGGATGGCCGAAGGTTCAACTCGCGCGATACACCATTAGCACAGGTCAAAGAGAACGCAATTTCAGTCATCCCGCGTCGGTCTGGCCCACGCAAGACAGCAACGACAATAGCGGGCTGATCAATGAATTTGGCATCGATTCGGTTATCTAAAGCATAGCTGCGTATGAGGAATATGCTATTTATGCCATACCGGAACTCTGGCAGGGCAACGATCTGGGTGATCACAGCAGCGTGATACTGGCCAATTCAGGACTGCAACTTCGCTGAATGGGCCTGCGAGATGGCGGGTGGAATAGGCAAAGAATGAATCACAGGATACCCGGCTGGAATGCGTAGCAAGCGCCAATACGCCCTGCACCGCCTTTAGCCGGTCAACCCCTGTTCAAGGTAGAAATCGGCTTTCGCGCAATAAACCGGGTGAGTCCCACGATACCGAACAGCGTTGCGAAATAGAATACCAACTGGATGCCATCAGGGCGGTCGTCGTAACCGATCAGAGTATGCATGACGCGCCCCATGACGCTATCACGCGCCAGGATTGCGGAGCTGTTCCAGAGCTGCTCGCCCAGCGCCGGCAAGATGCCGGCTTGCACCAAGAACGCCGCCGCCTGCGAAGCCATACCGGCAGCCAACAAGATAATCAGCCAGCCAGTGGTATCGAACAGCCACTTCGCCGGGATCTTCAAAAGTCCCAGATAGAGCGCTCCTCCGCAGAACACGCCGCCCAGCAAACCCAGCAAGCCCCCGGCCAGCAGCTGGCTGCCTTGGCCGTTATCGGAAGCCGCCATGCCATACATGAACAAAACGGCTTCTGAACCTTCGCGCAAGATGGCCGCGCCAACCACGATAGCCAGTACATGCAAGGCCGTGCCGCCTTCCTGAATCGAGCGGCCAAGATCATTCATATGCTTGGCCATCTCGCGACCATGCCGGCTCATCCAGACCTGGTGCCAAGTCAGCATCGCCACAGCGATGAACAAGATGCCCGCATTGAACAACTCCTGCCCGAAACCCTCTGCGGCAGAAGCAATCGCTTCGGCAAACAGCGCCACCAACCCGGCGCCAACGATGCCACCCAACACGCCTCCCGCGACCCAGATCCCGCGACCGGGCACACCGCGCGTAGCCGCCAAGACGATACCAACGATCAGGGCCGCTTCCAGCACTTCGCGGAAAATAATCAGCGCACTACCGAGCATGTTGAGTTTCCTTGCAATACTTTATTTGACAACGATGGTGCCGGTCGCGGTCTTGGGGTTGTATTCCCCTTTGAAACTGTAGGTGCCCGGCTTCAACGGACCGATGTTGACCACGCCGTCCTTGCCGGCCGGAATGACTTTCTCGCGATGCAGATCACTACTTTCGAACTCCTCGGCGGTCTTGTCCTGATTTTTTATGGTCAATTTGACCTTCTGGCCGGCAGGAATCTCCAGGGTCGATGGCGTGAACTGGTGGTCCTTGAGCGTCAGGACAAAACCTTCGTCCGCCGCTTTGGCAACGTTGAGGCACAAAGCCAGAGGCAGAACAACGAACAGGGAAGAAAAACGTTTCATGATCAGCTCCAATCAGAAAATGATTCAATATGGAATTCAAATCACCGGCCAAGCAATCAAGTTATTGACCGGCTTGGATCGTTTGAATTTCCGCCCAAATAAGAATAGTTATCATTATCTGTCTTATCATTCATCCTAGCAAGTATCATCAAATACTTGCCGAAGTCAGCGCAACACTCGATCGCTGACTAGGGGCACGCAGTAGACAAGGGAATGGACCCGCCGCATCATCGAAAGATCTTGCCAGCCACTTTTTGGTAACAACGCATGAATCGCAGTGTTTTGTATGCTCTCATGGCCGCTGCATTGTTTGGGGCCAGTACGCCATTTGCCAAATTGCTGAGTAGCGATCTCTCGCCATTTATGTTGGCTGGCCTGCTTTATCTCGGTAGCGGCATAGGTCTGGCAATCGCCCGGCTGATCCGCGATCGCGGCTGGAAATCATCGGGTCTAACCACTCATGAATGGCCCTGGCTTGCTGGCGCAATCTGCTTTGGTGGCGTACTCGGCCCACTCGCCCTGATGTTTGGTTTAACACATACCAGTGGCTCGACCGCTTCGCTCATGCTTAATCTGGAAGCGGTACTGACCGCGCTGATCGCCTGGGTTATCTTCAAGGAAGATACCGACCGACGCATCGTCTTGGGCATGGTGGTTATTATCTTGGGCGGCATTATTCTGTCGTGGCCAAACAGCAACACAGGCTGGGCCGACTGGATCGGTCCCCTTGGCGTCACCTCAGCTTGTCTTTGCTGGGCGATTGACAATAATCTGACCCGCAACATATCGGCATCCGATGCCTTATTCATCGCAGCGAGCAAGGGCGCAGTGGCTGGCACAGTTAACTGCACCCTTGCCTGGTTGCTAGGCAACCTGTGGCCAGACTCCGTCACGGTGCTGTCCATCATGTTCGTCGGGTTCCTTGGATATGGCATCAGCCTTGTACTGTTCGTTTTGGCACTGCGGGGTTTGGGTACTGCACGTACGGGTGCCTATTTTTCAACTGCGCCATTCATCGGCGCAACCGTGGCATTGGCCATGCTGGGCGAAACGACTCATCCCGCTTTCTGGCTGGCCGCATCCTTGATGGCCTGGGGCGTTTGGCTGCATCTCTCCGAGCGGCACGAACACCCACATACTCACGAGCCGTTTGAGCATCGCCACCGGCATGAGCATGACGAACACCATCAGCATCCCCACGATTTCTCCTGGAACGACGCAATACCGCATGAGCATCTACACCGGCATGTTGCAATACACCATAAGCATCCGCACTTTCCGGATATTCATCACCGGCACAGCCACTGACCGTGAATTGCCATGGTCAGAAAAAACGCTGCGGACAATCAGCCAACTGAAATACACTCCCCGTCCTATCAATCATGGAAAAAAGCATGACTCGCTCACCACTTCCTGCCTCCTTCTTCGGCATGGTGCTCGGACTTTCCGGTCTGGGACAGGCATGGCGTGTAGCCACGCCTTTATGGGGAATGCCTCACGGGATAGGTGAGGGCCTGTTGCTATTGGCAGCACTGGTCTGGCTGGCACTGTTGATCAGCTATGTCATCCAGGCATTGCGCCATCCAGCGGTGGTCCGCAATGAATTTCAGCACCCGGTACAAGGCAGCACGCCAGCGCTGCTGGCCATTGCCACGCTGCTGATTGCCCTGGCAACGCTACCCTATTCGCGGCCATTGGCATATATCCTCACGACCGTGGGAATTAGCTGGCATTTGGTATTTTCGCTTTGGCATACCGGCACGCTTTGGCAAGGTGGAAGGAACGCGCTGGATACCGCGCCCACGTTGTATTTACCAACCGTCGCCGGCAATTTCACCAGTGCTGCCGCACTTGGCGCCCTGGGTCATGCCGATTGGGGTTGGTTATTTCTCGGCGCGGGTGTTTTTTCCTGGCTGGCACTGGAATCTTTGGTGATTCAGCGCCTGTGGCATCCCAAAGAAGTCCCCTCCCAGCAACGGCCTTTATTGGGCATCCAATTTGCCCCACCCGTCGTCTGCGCCATGGCCTGGCTGGTATTGTCCCCAGGCAGCACCGATCACTGGTTGCTGATGCTTTGGGGCTACGGGCTGTTTCAATTACTGCTGGGCATCCGTCTGGGAAGCTGGCTGGGAGAACAGCCTTTTTCTCCCGCATACTGGGCCTATACCTTCGGCGTCGCTTCTGCCACCGTTACGGGATTGAAACTCGCCCTCGCCGGTATTAGCGCGGCACAGATCATTGCAATACCGGTATTTATCGGGGCCAATCTTTTCATTGGCTATCTGGCGATCCGGACTGCCCATCTATTTTTTGCCCGGCGACTATTGCCCCGCTCTGTGTAGGCACTTTTGTAAAACGTTACGGGGCGCTCTCGGACTGCTTGCAAGAGGTGAACCCTTGCCCACGGTCTCGCGGCTGAACCCCCGCGTTGATCCATAACCGGCACATGATTTTCTGCCATACTTACACGGTAACCGCGAGAACACACTCAGTCGTCACCTTTGAATCGGATGGCCGTCTCATGGATTTACGTCAAAAATACGTGCCCCTGTCTGTGCTTGAGATTGGCATGACGCTGGCAAAACCACTGGTCCTGACCGAAAGAGGCAGAGTCACGTTACGCCTTCAAGCTGGACACATCCTCACAGATGCCAGCATCGAACAGCTTGCTGCACACCACGCGGAATACGCCTGTATCGAAGAAGAAGACACCCGCAGCGAGGAAGAACGGCTGGCAACGTGGCAACAAGAAGAAACGCGACTTGCCGGGATATTTCAATTCGCCGATCTGGACTCTCCCGACATTAGTGCTTTGTACCAAGCCCTGCTTTCCTATCGGAAAAGCCGATGAAACCGTCCCTTACCTCCGCGGCCATCTTGTCCAGTCTGCCCCAATTGCCGGCATTCCCGCAGATCGTGATGCACATTCTGAAAGCGCTGGATGATGACAATTCCAGCATGACGGTGCTGGTCAATCACCTGCAGCGCGATCCTGTGATAGCAGGTCGGATTCTCTCTGCGGCCAATCGCTCATCGCAGCCCGGGCGGCGTGCGCTGGGTGGCATCTCGGCCGCAGTTTCATACATCGGCATGCGGCGCGTGCGCGAAATCGTATTGGCAACCAGCCTGGTTGATTTTTCCCGGAAAGCCCAGGGAAGCCGCTTTTTCTGGGAGCATAGCCTCGCCGTAGGTATATGCACCCAAGAGCTGGCACGCGAATTTTCACTGAATCTCGACTATGCCCTGGTCGCTGGCCTGTTGCATGACATCGGGAAATTATGGATGTCTTATCTCTACCCCAAAGAACATCAGGAAGTGCTTGATTTAATCGCACAGCAACTTCGTCCCGTTTGCGAAATTGAAAGGGAAGTGTTCGGCATGGACCATTGCCGAATCGGTGAAGTGGTTGCCGAACACTGGGGGCTCCCGGCCGATATCATCGAAGCCATCGGCCAACACCACCAGCCAGATCACCCGGAACTTGGCATGCTGGCAGCAATTACCCACGTGGCTGAAGCGATCAGCAACGGGCTCGATTTACCCTGTCGCGACGAGAATCAGGTCGTCGATCTGTCGGATAAAGCGATTCGCGTGATCGGACTGGACTGGAACAGCGATGTGCATGATCTACTCGGACGCATGGATGCCCGCTTTCGCTACGCGACCACGCTGCTGCAATAGTTTTCCGCCCTTGTTTTCCGGTGAAGCGCTTGTCCGCCCGACTGTTGGCCTGGTCGTTCACGCTTTGGTATCAAAATCACGGATATCTGCCCGGTCAACGCCCAAGAACGGTTTGCGCTACAATCAGCCGCCACCGAATTGGGCCGCCTTCGTCTGACCCGATCCAATTTTCGTCTTTTACTGAGCAACCATGCCCGGGAATTCATTATGCGTAAATATCTGTTTTTATTGCTGATGTTACTTGTCATCCCGGCTTATGCCCGCATCTTTCCGCCAAACATCCTTTTCGGAAAAGTGAAAGAAGTTGAGCCCAATCAGGTCAAGATCACCGAGACTACCTTTCGCACCGCCCCTGGTTTGCGGGTACTCAACCAGAACAATGCGCTGATTTTTGTACGGAATTTATCCATAGGAACTCAAGTGGGTTATCAGCTTGATCCTCGCGGCGAACTTTTCCAGATTTGGATGCTCACCCCGCAGGAGCTTGCTGACCGCAAGCTCGACTAGGGCAGGGCTTTTATTCGCAGGAATGGATCAGTAACCCTCTTTATCATCCAGGCAAGAAAGTGACCAAGAAAGTATTCATCAAAACCTACGGCTGCCAGATGAACGAGTACGACTCGGACAAGATGGCCGATGTGCTCAATCAGGCCGAAGGCCATGTCAAGACCGACAAGGTGGAAGAGGCCGATGTGATCCTCTTCAATACCTGTTCGATCCGGGAAAAAGCGCAAGAGAAAGTCTTCTCCGATCTCGGTCGAGTTCAAGATCTGAAGAAAGCCAATCCGAACATCATGATTGCTGTGGGCGGCTGTGTGGCGAGCCAGGAAGGCGAGCACATCATCAAACGCGCACCGTATGTCGACGTGGTCTTCGGCCCGCAGACGCTGCACCGTCTGCCCGAATTACTGGCGAAAAAACGTCGTACGGGCCTGTCGCAAGTCGATATCTCGTTCCCGGAAATTGAAAAATTCGACCATCTGCCCCCGGCCAAGGTCGAAGGGGCTTCGGCTTTCGTTTCGATCATGGAAGGCTGCTCCAAGTTTTGCACCTTCTGCATCGTGCCATTCACGCGCGGGCAGGAAGTCAGCCGGCCGTTCGATGACATCTTGACCGAAGTGGCAGGACTCGCGCAGCAGGGCGTGAAAGAAATCACGCTCTTGGGGCAGAACGTGAATGCCTATCGCGGCGCGATGGAAGATGGCGAAATCGCCGACTTCGCGCTGCTGCTCGAATATGTGCACGAAATCCCTGGCCTCGAACGCCTGCGTTACACCACCAGCCATCCGCGCGAAATCACCCAGCGCCTGATCGACTGCTACCGCACCTTACCCAAACTGGTTTCGCACCTGCATCTGCCGATTCAATCCGGTTCTGATCGCATACTGGCGGCAATGAAACGCGGCTATACCACGCTGGAATTCAAATCGCTGGTGCGCAAGCTGAAAGAAGCGCGGCCGGACTTGTGCGTGTCGTCCGATTTTATTATCGGATTCCCGGGTGAAACCGAGGACGATTTTGAAAAGACCATGAAGGTGATCGACGACGTCGGTTTCGATGCCAGCTTCAGTTTTGTCTACAGCCAGCGCCCCGGCACGCCGGCCGCAGATTTGCCTGACGATGTCCCGGAAGAAGTAAAACTCAAACGGCTTCTGCGCCTGCAAGCACGGATCGACGAACTTGCGACCGAAGTGAACCGCGGCATGGTCGGCAGCGTGCAGCGCGTGCTGGTGGAAAAAATATCGAAGAAAGACCCGAACGAACTCGCCGGGCGCACCGACAACAACCGCATCGTCAATTTCGTCGGCAACCCGCGCCTGATTGGCTGCTTTGTCGAGGTAAGCATCACCCATACTTTCCCGCACAGCCTGCATGGCGAAATCGTGACGCGCGAATCGGGGCAATAAGACGGATTTTGCGGATTAACGGCGGGTTTTGTTCGCGGCAGCGAGAAAAGCGGCCAACAATGGCCCGCCATCGAGCAATGCGCTGCCTACGGGGTGAAACTCGGGATGCCATTGCACCCCGACCAGGAAACCTTCGCCTTTCTTGCTGATCGCTTCGACAACGCCATCCTCGGCCAGGGCCTCAATGGCCAGATCGTTGCCTAGCCGACGAATGGATTGATGATGAATGCTGTTAACCCAGCCTTGCGGCAAGCCTTGGTAGATATGCTGCAACCAGCCATCCTCCGCAAATGTAATGGCATGATCCAGCCGGTCATACAACGTGGCATCGACATGCCGCTGGACATCAGGCAATTGCGTGGCAATGTCCTGGTACAGGCTGCCGCCGAAGGCGACATTGATCAATTGGCAGCCACGGCAAATGCCCATGATCGGTTTGCCCTGGATCAGGAATTCCCAGATCAATTCGGTTTCGTACAGATCACGCACGCGGTCGCCTTCCCACTCCGGCCGCAGCGCGGTTTCACCGTAACTGATCGGTGAAACATCTGCACCACCTTGCAAGATCAAGCCATCCAAAGCTTCAACGTAACGGCGGACCGAAACATCACGCCGCACCAGCGTATCGCCGGCTTCGATGCTGGGCACCATAAAGGCCAGCGCGCCCTGACGCATCACCCAATGGGCAATCGATTGCTCTATATATTGCAGGCGCTTGCCCGGGAAACCCAATTCCGCAGGGGGTTTGTGCATCAGCCGCGCAGTCAATCCAATGCGCAATGGCTTGGCCGGGTTCATGGTCATTCTCGCCAGTCTTTACGCCGGCAAAGGCGTTCCTTGCCACAACAGACACTGCTGACGCACCACTTCCGGCAACAGCTGTTCGTGGTCCTGCAGATTTCTCAGCCAGCTGGCATCATTATTTTTTCCCTTGGCCAGTTCACCAACTTGTCGGCAAGCCTCACCGGCTTCCAGTTCGGTCGCATGCGGCGCCAGCTTTTCCAATAGCGACAAAATATCCTCGCGGATCGTTCGGTGCTCGCCAGTGACCGGGTCGGCAATCGTGCCGTCCAGACCGAAACGGCAGGCCTGAAAGCGGTTGAAGGTATACGGCAGGTAATGATCTTCTTCAGGGCGAACGGTTTTTTCCACCATCAGCCAACGTGCCACGCACTGGATGTAGGCCGCCACCATCGCCGCACGTTCGATGGTCAGCGGAGTATCCATCACCCGCACCTCGATCGTGCCGAATTCGGGTTTGGGCCGGATGTCCCAGTAGAAATCCTTCATGCTCTTGACCACGCCGGTTCGGGTCATTTTTTCGTAAAAGCGGGTGAAGTCTTCCCAGGTCGTGACAAACGGTGCCCGGCCGGAAAGCGGAAAAGCGAATACCGAGTTGAGCCGTGCCGAATGAAACCCGGTATCCACGCCCTGCACGAACGGAGAAGACGCAGTCAGCGCGATGAAATGCGGAATGTAGCGCGACAGCCCATGCAGCAACACCAGCGCCTCATCGGGTCCGGGACAGCCGATGTGCACATGCTGGCCAAAGATGGTGAACTGCTTGGACAGGTAGCCGTAAAGTTCGGAGATCTGGTGAAAACGCGGCGTATCGAAAATGCGCTGCTGGCTCCAGTGCTGGAATGGATGGGTGCCGCCACCACAGATGCCGACATCAAGCTTGCGCGCGGCCTTGACGATCGCATCGCGGATCGGCGTCAGCTGGTCGATCACATCCTGATACGACTGACAAATATCCGTCGATAACTCGATCATGCTTGTGGTGATTTCCGGCTTGATATCGCCCGGCAGATCCTTTTTTTCCAGCAGGCGCAACAAATCGGCGGCGCACGGGGTTAGATCGTAATCGCGCTTGTTGACGATCTGCAATTCCAGTTCGACGCCCATCGACAATGGCCGGGAATCGTGAAAATCTTCAAGCATGGTAAATATCCCTTGCATTCAACCGGCTTCGCCGATGTTAGATTGATGCCCTTCTTGCAAAGCAAGGTTTCCCCTCAGGGAGGGGCGGAAGGGCTGGGAATAAATAAGCAGGCTGCAAAATCCAAGTATTCCATGGCCAGGCCCGGCTTTGCCGGGACTTGGAATTGCCAGCCCGCCGCGTTGCCAGCGGCTTCAATCGACATCGCCAATGTGCGTTTCGTTGCAACGACGCAAGGCCCAGAGTACCAATAGCGGCCCAAGCAATTCCGTAAATGCGACCGCACTCAACACAAACGGTGCGAGCTGCCCGGAAAATTCAGGTAGTAACGATTGGAAATCCACTACCTGGGAAAATGCCACGGCAGACAAGGGGGAAAGCGCCAGACCAAGGCTTAAACCCTGGCGCAGCGTCAAGCCACTCGGGTGGGCAAAAACCACCACCCCCGCGGTTTTTGCCCCGGCCCGTAACAAGATCAAGGCCACCGCCGCCAGACCGCCGGTCAGAAACAATTGAGGCCGAATGGATAAGCCGGTGAAAACGAACAATAACGCCACCAGAATACCGCCCGCAGTCCCGAAATGGCGCGGCCAGATCAGCGGTCGGTCGGTCTGGCTGCGCAGCAGGATACCTGCCAGTAGCGGGACCAGGATCACCGAGACCTGCAGCACCCGGGCGACGGTGGTGGTCAGCAGCAACAGGCCAAAGATCAGCAGCAGCGAGTTTTCCTGACTCAGCTTGAAGTACCTCACGACATGCAGCATGGCCCACGTCAGGACCACTGCGAGCAACAAGGCACCAAACAGCGCATAGGCCGGTTGCAGCATTGTTTTGAGCAACGCACCATCCATGCCGATCTGCACCCAGCTCATCACGACCTTGGTCGCCAGAATGGCATAGATGCTGTTCAACCCGGTCAGCAGGGTCAGCCGTTCCGATATCTGTCCTTCCGCACGCGATTCACTGACCACGCGCATCACGATCGCTGGCGACGTAGCCATGCAGATGGTGGCAATGGCCATCGAAGCCCGCCACTCCAACCCGAAAAAATGCAGCACCAGCATGACCACGGCAAAGCTCAGGCTAGCTTCGAACAGGCTGGTCGCGATAAGCCAGGGATTTGCCTTCAGCCACTTGAGATTGATCCGCACGCCCAGCTCGAACAGCAAGAGCGCCAAGGCCAGATCCATCACCACGCGAAACTCGGCCGGCAAGCTCGCTTCGTCATAACCAATACCGGCCATGCTGGAAACCAGGCCAACCAGTACATAACCCATGATGCGCGGCCAGCCGAGTTTTCGGTACAGGTATTCGCCACAGAGCGCCGCCAGAATCAGCGCGACGGCAAAACCCATCAGCGTGTCAGTCAGTAGCGTGGACTGCAAAACCAACAGCGAAGAAATATTCAGGTTGGTCATGGCCAGTGGCCTCCCTTGCATTTTGAGGACAAACCGTACCACAAGGTAACGACATGTAACAAATAGCACTGTTTTACCGCACTTGCCCACCCGCGAAATGCCTCGGTCAAAATCACTAGTCCAAAAATCCGGTAATAGCGCCACATCCGTGGTTTAACTCGGCACGCAAGGCAAGGTATCATGGAGTCAAACGGGAAAAGACTGCGAATCAAGCTCTTTGCTCCTGGCGATCAGATCCGATCGACCATCTGGTTTATTTTCTGTGCAGATTGAAGGAAGCCCCCTTGTTCGTCGTCACCTCCACTTATCTGGTCTCCCGCGAAGAAAGGGAGTCTTTGCTTCCCGCCCATGCAGAGTGGCTGAAACGCCACCACGAAACCGGCGTTTTCATCTCGTCTGGCAGCAATGTGGGGCGCACCGGTGGCGCCATTCTGGTCCAGGGCGTTGATCGCATGGCACTGGAAACCATCCTCGCCAACTCGCCGTTTTCCCTTGCATGCGCAGCACGCTATGACATCGTGGAAATGGGCAGTCCATCTGACAGCCAGGAATAGAAGTGAATACCCAAACCATTGCCTTTACGCCGGTCAACAACAAGCGCCTCGCCAATCTGTGTGGCGTACTGGACGAACATCTCAAGCAGATCGAAAACGCACTGGATGTCACGATTGCCAGGCGCAACGAGCAGTTCCGCGTATCCGGCCCCAACAAGCGGATCGAGCAAGCGGTCACCGCGCTGCAACACTTTTATAACCAAGCCGACAATCCGCTCGATCTGGATGTGATCCAGCTCGACCTGATTGAACTGATCCTGCCCAAGAATGGCGATGCCATTTCCAGCGAGGCGGTCTTACCGCTGAAAACCCGCCGCACCGACCTGCACGGACGCACGCCACGCCAGACCGGCTATATCAAGGCCATTCAGGAACACGACATTACTTTCGGCATTGGACCGGCCGGCACCGGCAAGACCTATCTCGCCGTGGCCTGCGCGGTCGATGCACTCGAACGCGACGTGGTCAAACGGCTGATTCTGGTTCGCCCGGCAGTGGAGGCAGGCGAGAAGCTCGGCTTTTTGCCTGGAGATCTGGTGCAAAAGGTCGATCCCTATCTGCGTCCCCTCTACGATGCACTGTATGACCTGATGGGTTTCGACCGGGTTACGCGTTGTTTTGAGAAAGGCGTCATCGAAATCGCGCCGCTCGCGTTTATGCGCGGACGTACCTTGAACCACAGCTTTGTGATTCTGGACGAAGCGCAAAACAGTTCGCCCGAACAAATGAAGATGTTTCTGACCCGCATTGGTTTCGGCAGCAAAGCAGTCATTACCGGCGATCCCACCCAGACGGACCTGCCTAAACACCAGAAATCCGGCCTGGTCGATGCGCAGGAGGTTCTCGCCGACGTGCGCGGCATCGCGTTGCATTATTTCACCAGCGAGGATGTGGTACGCCACCCGCTGGTACAGAAAATCGTTGATGCCTACGAGCGCCAAACCTTGCGCAATACCGAAGGGAACAAGAAATGAAAGCCAAACTCAAACTGGCACTGCAAAACGCCAGCACTGCAAGCGGCCTTCCGACGCGCACCCAGATCAAACAATGGGCCACTGCCGCATTGCAGTCCGATATCACCAATGCCGAAATCACCTTTCGCATTGTGGACAATGACGAAGGCCAGACGCTCAACCGCGATTATCGCGGCAAGGATTACGCAACCAATGTGCTGACCTTCACCTTCGACGAAGACATGCCGGATATTCCAGGTCTGCCGCTCTTGGGCGACATCGTCCTTTGCGCACCGGTGGTCGAGCGTGAGGCTGCGGAGCAGGGCATCAGCCTGGATGCGCATTATTGCCATCTGGTGGTGCATGGCGTGCTGCACCTGCAAGGTTTTGACCATCTCGACGATGATGAAGCGGAAGCAATGGAAGCACTGGAAAAGCAAATTGTCACATCCTTGGGTTATGATGATCCTTATCGAATGGATATGGAGTTGTAACCTGTATGGATGAGGCTTCATCGCCGACCGCCAGTCCCAAGCCGGGCTGGCTAGAACGTTTATCCCAATTGCTGCTTCGGGAGCCGGAAAATCTTGGCGAACTGGCAGACATGCTCCACTCCGCATTTGAACGCAGTTTGCTGGACGCTGATGCGCTCGGCATGATCGAAGGCGTGCTTTCTGTCGGCGAAATGCAGGTACGCGATGTCATGGTGCCGCGCAGCCAGATGGACTTCATTGACATCGCCCAATCCCCGGAAGAGTTCATCCCGTATGTGATTGAAGCGGCACACTCACGCTTCCCGGTGATTGATGGCAGCAAAGATAATGTCATCGGCATTCTGCTGGCCAAGGATTTGTTGCGCCATTACGCCTCCGAAGGCGAATTCAATGTCCGCGACATGCTACGCCCGGCCGTATTCATCCCGGAATCCAAGCACCTGAACGTGCTTCTGAAGGATTTCCGCAACAATCGCAACCACATGGCGATTGTCGTCAATGAATATGGCGGCATTGCCGGCCTCGTCACCATCGAGGATGTGATTGAACAAATCGTCGGCGATATCGAGGACGAATTCGATTACGACGAACAGGAAGACAACATCATTCAGGAACGTGAAAATCACTGGCGCGTCAAGGGAGTCACCCCCATCGACGACCTGAATACCGCATTAGGCTGTGTCTTTTCCGATGAAGAGTTCGATACCGTGGCAGGCCTCGTCATCAACCACTTCGGACACCTGCCCAAGCGTGGCGAAACGGTCAGCTTTGACGGCCTGCACTTCCTGATCCTGCGCGCTGACAGCCGGCGTATTCACTCGCTGCAGATAGAACGCTTGCCCGAACTGCCCCCCGTCACGGAAAACTGATGCAGACCTCATCCCTGCGCCTGCCAGCACTGCTGGCCCTGGCTGGCGCCAGTACTGTTTTTTCTTTCGCTCCACTGGAAGTCCCCGGTTTGATCTTTGCCGCACTGGCCCTGTTATTTTGGGCAATCGGCAAGGCGCCCAACGCAAGCGTAGCAACAGGGCGCGGCTTCGCCTTTGGTTTGGGGTTTTTTGTCGGCAACGTGCACTGGGTATATATCAGCATGCACTCTTTTGGCGGCATGCCGGGCTGGATGGCGGCGGGTTGCGTGCTACTGTTTGCCGCCTATCTAGCATTGTTTCCCATGCTCGCGGCTTGGCTGGCCCATCGCCTGCCTTGCCCCCCTTCGCTGCGCTGGCCGCTACTGCTTCCTTCTCTGTTTATTTTGACCGAATGGTTGCGTGGCTGGTTGTTCACCGGCTTCGCTTGGGCCAGCATCGGGACCAGCCAAGTCAAACTACTCGCAGGCTGGTTCCCCTTGCTGGGCGTGTATGGCGTCGGCTGGTTGCTGGCGATGGTCGCGGCACTCACTGTTTGGCGCTGGCGT
Source organism: Formivibrio sp. (assembly GCA_031291275.1). GTDB lineage: Bacteria > Pseudomonadota > Gammaproteobacteria > Burkholderiales > Chitinibacteraceae > Formivibrio. The sequence continues at coordinate 849 of JARLJJ010000304.1, read as the reverse complement.
CTAGGGCTGGTGACATTGGCCGCCGTCACTCTTGCGAGTTTGGGCTGGCAACAAGTCGCCTGGACTCAAGCAGATAAAGCCTTGATTAGTGTTAGCCTGGTACAGGGCGGCATCCCGCAATCAGAACGCTGGGACATACGTCTATTCGACAAGACACTGCAGCGCTATTTCAATCTGGTCAGCCAGACGCACGGCCAGTTGGTGCTATTGCCTGAGGCCGCGATACCCGTGCTATTCAGCAGCATGCCTGCAGACTACCTGGACGCCCTGCAACAACTGGTGGCCCCGCGTGGCGCCACACTGGTGTCCGGCTTTATCACCGGAAAAGATGGCGCATACCTGAACAGCGTCATCACCCTGAACGGCACGCCGCAACGTTATAACAAGCATCATCTGGTGCCTTTTGGCGAATTCGTTCCGTTGCCAAGCATTTTTGGCTGGATGTACGATTTCATGCAAATGCCGATGTCAGACTTTGTGCGCGGCAGTGCAACGCAAGCGCCATTGCTGCTGGGCGCCACACGCATGGCGGCCAACGTTTGCTACGAAGATATCTTTGGCAATGAACTGCGCCACACTGCAGCCCAAGCCACGCTATTGGCCAATGTCAGCAATATGGCCTGGTTTGATGGCTCATGGGCAGCGGAGCAGCACCTGCAAATGGCACGCGCTCGCGCACTGGAAACCGGGCGCTGGATGATACGCGCGACCAATACTGGCGCGACCGCCATTGTGGATCAGCAAGGACGGATTGTTAGCCAGCTTCCCGCAGGCAAGCCGGGGGTTCTGGAAGGACACGTCGAAAACCGCAGTGGCCTGACGCCTTATCTGCGCTGGGGTGATACCCCG
>JARLJJ010000303.1 GCA_031291275.1 Formivibrio sp. | reverse complement strand
TCAGTCTTTTGCTCTCCTCCGATCGCGTGGCTGGGGCCGTGCCGGTCAATCCTGGCGTTAGGCCCAAGCGCGGCGCCGACCCACCAAGGTACGCAAAGATCAGACGGTGCTTTCAGTTCCAGTTACGCTAGGTGCACCACACCAATCAATTGGGTACCCTGAGGATCATCCCCTTCTTCCGTTCCCGCCTTGAGCCAACCCCATAGAGAGAGGCATCCGATGAGCGAAATCCCAGAAAGACTATCCTCATTGCAGACCTTTATCTTTAAGTTCATCTTCCCTGTCGTTTGGATAGGTGGATTTTCGACGGGTACCGTCGCGATGTGGGTCTCCTTTCTGTCCGGGAATAAGCCCAACGGCGCGCCATCCGAAATTAAATATGTGTTTCTAGCATTGACCATCGCTGGCTCTGCTTACATTTACTGGTCATGTATTAGGCTTAAACGTGTTCGAATGGATCGTCAGTTTCTCTACATTTCCAATTATGCTCAAGAAATAAAAGTTCCCCTTTCAATGGCTGAAAGCGTCTCCGAGTTCCGGTGGGACAACGCGCATCCAGTGACGATCCATTTTGTGCGACCGACGGAATTTGGCTCTTCTATCACCTTCATGCCCAAAGTCAGGCTCTTTGGTTTCTGGTCATCGCACCCAGTTGTAGAACAGATTCGAAGTGCCGCCAAACTCCATTGTTAAGCACCTAAAATGATCAAGCCCGTACATGCCTAACCGTTGCATTCGACCCCGGACACGGCCCCGCTTGTGATCCAACCATCAGTCTTCATCATTCAATCGCTCTTCCTCGCTTCATCGCGCGTCAGGGGCCGTGCCGGTCAATGCGGGCGTTAGGCCCAAGCGGGGCGCCGACCAACCGAAAGGCGCATGGTTGCTGTGTTTCGGTGCATGCCGCGATGGGCAAGCTCTGGTGGCTATGGTTCCAATGTGCGGCCGAGCCGGCTTGTCATCATCACCACTGGGAGTCGGCAAACGGTGACAGGCCGACTTTCTGCGAGAGTCAAAGATAGGTGGCAGGTCCCAATGAGCGACCGAGCCAGCTTGTCATCATCACCAGTGGGAGTTGGGGAAATATGTCGGGCCGCGGGTTTGCAGCGACGTCAGGCGCAAAACCAAGAGAGGCACCGTGAATCCAGAGGCGTACTGTCCAGGCAGTCTCCGGGCGCAAACCTAACCAAGCTGCAGGTTTGCCGTGGTTGTTCGTTCAATCGAGGGGCGTGGCTACCATCTCCTTGTTGGCCATCAGGCGCAACCTGGCCCGTAAGTGCGGTGCACGGGCTTGGAGGTCTGGCCCCAGCTGCCGTTCCATGGGGCAGTGGCCGAGCTGGCTTGTCAGCATCACCCATGGGAGCAGGTTCCGCGTCAACGCAGCCGCTGATCGATGGGCCATCAAATCGTTCCAAATCCAATTGCGCCGCGGGTTTCAGCCAAGAAACATGGCCGTACTTGCCTAACCTTGGATTCGACTCCGGACACAGCCCTGGTTGTGATCCAACCAGCCGCCGTAATCATTCAGTCTGCTGTTCTCCTTCGATCGCGTGGCTGGGGCCGTGCCGGTCAATCCTGGCGTTAGGCGCGATCTGGGCGCCGGCACATCGACAATGCGCAGAGATGAGACGCTACGGTCTTCGCATCCAGGCAAGAGGGCCATGCTTCGGCTTATACAGCGCCCTTGCCAGATCCTGTCATCCGAAATGCATGGGCGATTTTCGCTGGACCAGGTTCGGCCACTAAGTTCCTGTCAGTTAGCGGGAACCAAGTGGCCTAATTCTGACAAAAGGAGTTTGGTTGGTTCAGCAATGGGTCACGCGGCCACCAAAACTGGAACTACCACTGGCCCCCCCGCTGGGTCCCCGGTTGCCCCCCCCGCCTGGCCCTCGGCTGCCCACCCCGCTGGACCCGCCCCTTGAACCGCTCGCCGCTGTTACTCGGGATACCGTTTCGTGACCCGTGGCGGCCATCCCTGTTCCAAGCGCACCGGCTATTGCACCGGCAACCGCACCTCCAGGCCCTCCGAGAGCACCCCCTAGCGCACCAATCACCGCGCCAACAGCCATATCACCGACCAAGCCCTTATATGTGAAATCGCTACCATTCCCGTCACTACTACTACTGCTGGAATCGCGGTCTTGACCATTAACACCTCCTCCACCATGAATATGGACTAAGTCCGTATCTTCCAAGACTCGCAAATCTCTGGGTACGGCCACGGCATCCCCCTTTTAAGCTGGGTTTAATCAAACCCAATGATTAAATACAAGCGGCCTGGCTACCTGGAAATAAGCCTCCCTAACCTTGAGACTTTTGAACCACAATCTGGACAGTGCCATCCACCCCAAATGAACTCATGGATAGACACCGGTTTCCGAAATGCAGGAAGTGGACACCCACAGTTCGGGCAAAACACTCGCACTCTCTTTACTAAGTAATAAACAATTACTATAGTCAGTGCGGTTAAGGATAGCCACTTCATCGCAGAATCATCCACATTTCTGGGAAGTCAACATGGTGTGGTAGCCAGAACCGCGCCTCCTTAGACAATGTCAGATGAGGTGGAAATGTTCCAACAAAATTCATTCTAAAGTGGTCACTAAATATTTTTTCAATAATGATTAATATCCAACATGATTTAACGCAGATTGCACAAGGCCACCGAGCCCCGCGGCGCAATGCGCTCGGACCACCAATGGGCTGCGGCCGAGCCAACTGTCAACATCACCAGTGGGAGTCGCAACGGCGGTAAGGGCTGGCCTTCACCAAGGCGTAGATGCAATCAGGCGAAACTTGGTCCGAGGTCGTGGTGTGGAGTATCAACAGGAGCCAGGGTTCCTCCTTATCGCATCAAATTTGGTTCCTCATATACAATCCAGTCGTGCAGCAGGTTTCAGCAAAAAGCATGAGCGTTTTTGCCTAACCGTTGCATTCGACCCCGGACACAGCCCCGTAAGCGATCCTTCATGCCGGCATAATGATTCCATCGGCCGTCCTCCCTCCAGCGCGTCGCCGGGGCTGTGCCGGTCAATGCTGGCGTTAGGCCCAAGCGGGGCGCCGACCCACCGAAAGGCGCATGGTTGCAGCGTTTCGGTGCCTGCTTCGTTGGGCAAGCTCTGGTGGCTGTGGTTCCAATCAGTGGCCGAGCCGGCTTGTCATCATCACCACTGGAAGTCGGCAAACGGAGGCAGGCCGGTTTTCTGCGAGAGCCAAAGATAGGCGGCAGGTCCCATTGAACGACCGAGCCAGCTTGTCATCATCACCAGTTGGAGTCGGGGAAATATGTCAGGCTGCGGGTTTGCAGAGACGTCAGGCGCAAAATCAAGAAAGGCACCGTGAATCCAAGGCGTTCTTTACAGGCAATCGGCGGGCGCAAACCTAACCAGGCTGCAGGTTTGCCGCGGGCATTCGTTCAATCAAGGGTCGTGGCTAGCATCTCCTTGTCGGCCATCAGGCGCAACC
>JARLJJ010000039.1 GCA_031291275.1 Formivibrio sp. | reverse complement strand
GCCAAGACATCGGATTCGGCTCGGTTACATCAACCCAATGGAGGGCACGATGTCAGCCGACTTGCAGTTCATGGAAGAATGGATCCCCGAAAGAATGGACCCCGGAACGATTTTCGTTCTGGAAAACCAAGCCAAACTGGGACACGCTCAGAATCCGTTTGTCGCCGTCATGTCCTGTCCGCGCTGCGGCACCCTGGGCCTGATTACGCGCCGCCAGCTCTACGCCGGCGAAACGATGATCTGTGGCGGCGATGTCTGCTCGGCCGAATACAGGCTCGATGGCGAAAACATCTGTTTTCGGCGCGTCCAGTAATCGTCATGGAATAGATCTCACGAGGCAACGCGACCGCCTCAGTTCTGGTGGAGCAAGCTTGCATCAAAGCAGGCTCACGACAGCGCCATGGCGAGCATAAAGCAGCACTATGCTCCAAATAAGCCCCATCTCGCAAAAACGCCCCTTGGTTCTTGCTGGCAATTACGCCAGATTGCCGAATCATAGCTATTTGATCTCTCTGAACAAGTCTGTCCGGCGGGCAGCAGCCTCTGTTTCGTCGGACTGCAGCTACCGTATGGCGGTGGTCTCCTCGCCCCCTCTTTTTAATCTGAAATAGAAACTCCCTACCTCGATTCCCGGCATCAGAGATTGTTTTGGGCAACAGCGTGCGCAAAAAAATGCACATTGCCTAGTTGCCATGGATGTAAGTTGTTGAATTTGCGCATAATTAGTTTGGCGCGCAATTTGCTAACAATCATGTCGAGCTGTTGAAGATAAAGCTTCTGCCTGGGGGTGGGGCTTCGTCTGAGGTTCATACAATGTGTCCCTTGGGGGGGCGCTGAATCGGGGGAATAATGAAAAAGTTCATAGTAGCCTCACTCGCGCTGGGGGCGATATTTGCGTTCATGCCATCCGTATTGGCTGACTCTTTTGGTTACCAGGCGAGCGGTTCAATCGTTGCAGCCAATTCCGCCTTTGATGCCCGCCCAATAGATTTTGCCAAGGGAGGCGCAGAAAGCAGCGTCTTTGGTGACGGCGATTCCAGTGTGTTTGGGGCGAGCCATAGGGCATTGGCCACAGCTGACGTGCTTGTTGATATTCGCGGCAATGAGATCAATCTCCTCTCGGGTCATTTTGGCGGTTACAAAGCCGAAGGAAGAGGGAATGGGCATGTCTTTTTTGCCAATGCGGGCAGTGATCGCGTCGGTAATGAAATC
>JARLJJ010000302.1 GCA_031291275.1 Formivibrio sp. | reverse complement strand
GATAAATTTGTACTGCTTGTTGGTAAAATGGGAGATTCCTGCTGGATCAATTGCCAACCTACCGAACTTCATCGCCGTACCCTATCCACAACCCCACACGTCGGAGACATAGACGCGGGTTTTCCTCGGGTTTTATCGATTCGATCGCAGTTCTGACGTAGTGCATTTAATGAGTCTGGACCCTAGCATTACAGTTGTGTTTTTGATTTGAAGTGAGCGCGTTGAGCGGCAGCCTGGTGAGCTCTGCGCCAGAAAGACCATGCGATGATGTGGGCGGGTTGAATCCGCTTTCGATTAAGTCTGATTGCAATGCGGCGGATTTCCTGGATTGACCAACGGATCAGTTGTGGGGCGGTTAGGTCTTGGCTTTTGCTGGGGAGCGCCGTTTCGTTTTTTTTGGCGGTGGAGGATTAGCGCGATGTCGGATCGCAGCCATCATGGCGAAGGCAAGCATCACCAAGGACACATGACGGTGCCAGCCATGCCAGGATCTGCTCTCGTTGTGATCGAGCCCGAACTCGTTTTTCGCGGTTTCAAAGCTGTCCTCGATCGCCCATCGGCGGCCTTCGACCGCGACGAGCGTTTCAATGGTTGTTCCTGCTGGGCACCATGTGGTGAAGAAGGCGAGGTCATCATCGGCGATGCGACGACGGATCAGTAGACCGCGTGTCCACAAACCGTCATTTGCACTGTTGAACTGCCCGGCCTCAAGATCGGCCAATTCGAGATAACACCAATCGTGCAACCGCGGTCCTTTGGTTCCAGCCCCTGCAGACAGGCGTTTCCACTCGGACGCGGGCCGCTTCTCGGCGATGTCCGCGGCCGCGCCAGCAACCGATTGCCGCTTGCCCCAGGAATAGAAGACATGAGCGCTGCTGACCCCGAGTACATATCCTTTACCTGCTTTGCGTAGTTGCTGTTCGATATTGCCAACACCGTAGACAGTATCGCCAGCGACCCACTTGAATGGGACGGACGCGGCTATGGCGCGTGCAATCATTCTCGTCGCAAGCTTTGGTTTGGTTGCAAAGCCAATGTCGGTAGGCACGTATGTGGCTTCCAGACGATCTGGATCGTCGGACCATTCCTTCGGAAGATACAACGCACGATCGATGAACGCATGACCATGACGCGAAACGTAGGTAGCGAACACGCCGATCTGGCAGTTCGTAATCTTCCCTGCCGAACCAGTGTATTGCCGCGCCACTCCGCATGACGCTTTGCCCTGTTTGAGAAAACCGGTCTCGTCGATCACCAGCACCGCATCGTCGTCTGCCAAATGCTCAAGGACATAGTCGCGCACGATATCGCGCAAGGCATCAGCGTCCCAGTCTCCACGACCCAGAATCGCCTGCTGCCGCCATGGGCCAGGATCACCAGCCGCCTCCGCGCGCATCCAACCGGTCTTGCGCTGCTCACCTCCGAGCAGACCTTCCAGGAACAGGCCTGCATTCGTCGCAACACGCTCTTGCGTGAACAACGGACGTATCCGTTGTTTGATCTCTCGAAGCGACGCCGCCCACAACGCAAGCGTCTCCTCAACAGACGCGACCCGCGCCCACGACATTCGAATCATGGTTGCCCATGGATTCAGAAGCCCACAAGAATTGCAACTGTAATGCTAGGGTCAAAACTCATAAATTTGCACGGCTTGTTGGTAAAATGCGAGATTCCTGCAGGATCTATTGCCGACCTAGCGAACTTCATCGCCGTACCCGATCCACAACGCAACACGTCGG
>JARLJJ010000301.1 GCA_031291275.1 Formivibrio sp. | reverse complement strand
TTAAACGGCGTGGCATCATTCAACACAGAGAAGCTGTTCCATTCATGCTTATTTGTCAGTAGCAGATTGGTGTAGCACTTATTGTTATCCAGACCGGCCAAAATCTTTCGGCCTGCCTTGACATCTTTCGTGTACTCCTCCGGCTTCATGAAGTTGTGTGCCACGCCCAGAATCGGGCGCTGACCAAAAATCTTCAACGTCTGATCGTTGTAGTACGATGAGGAATTATCGATGTTGCCTACCAGCTCTGCCGCCTCCTTACGGCTCTTTTCCACATGGCAGGCGGAGCACAAGATCTGCAGATTTGAGCGCGCAATCGCATCACCCCCGCAACTGATCGGTACAATATGATCGCATTCCCATTGACCCTTTTCTACGGCAAAAGCGCAAGCATTGCACTGATAGCACTGCTCCGCCAGAATCTTCTCCTTCTTCGATTGCGCGATATTTACCCGAAGCTGCTTTTTGCCTTTCGAATGATAACGGCGCACAAAGAACTCATGCGAGAGACCAGCCAAGCTCTGATTGCGGAAGGGAATGTTCAACAGTTCGGCTACCTTCTTCGAGGTATTCCAATCGCAGCCCGCCTTATGATTGGCATTGGCAAACAGGTGCACATTGTTATCGAGCTGGATCGAGGTGACGAGCTTACTGGTATGCCGGAACTCGTATAAGGTACCCGTGTGCTTGTAGAGCTCCATTAACAGCTCCTTCAGGTGCAGCTTGTGATAGAATACGACCGTATTTTCATAAGACAGCAGCTTCTTGATATCGGTGACATCCTCACGCCATTTTGCCTCCGCAAACAGTTTCGCCATCTTCTTCTCTGCCTCCTCACGCTTCTTCTCATCGGCCTGCTGCAATACACCAGTATGGCGGTGATTGCCTTCAGCACAGCTTTGCTGAATACTCTTACGAATCGCCGGATCCGTGATGGGATACATGTGACAATCCTCCAACACGTACATCAACATCGGATAATTGGAGCTGTTGTATACCTTCTTATGTACCAGACGCCTGAAACCATCGAGCACATAGTGGCTGATACGATAGCGATCACAGAAGCGCTGCACATCGAGATAGGTCCAACCACATTGCCTCGCATCCTCCAAATCCATGTTCCCCTCACTGAGCAATTCCACGACAGCCTCACGGCTGAGAGAGGCAATGAGACGCTTGGAATGGTACGTACTATACAGGTACTCTACCACACAGTTGAACTGATCGTCATCCTCCGGGTCCAGCTTATTGGCACTGACACCCTTCAACATACGATTATCAATCGGCGCTGCACGGTACATGCGTATCTGATCTGGCCGACGAGCGACCTCACGCATCTCCTCATCGGAGTAGCCGTCCTGTGCCACTTTGTAGGTGGCGTAAAACTTCTTATTGGGACTGTCTGAATCGAGCTCGGAAACCTTCTCGATCAGGCGTGTCATCTGATGCCGAATACCATCGCGTAGCTGACGTTCGGTCTTGAAATGAATGATGACATATTCCTCTTCCTCGATCTCCGTACGCTCCTCAACCCTGCCGCCCTTGTACACATCCACGATACCGCGCACCACTAGGCGCACATTCCTTCGCTGCACTTTACCATTCTCCTCCACTGGGTGAACACGAATACCAGAAGCCCCGAGCTCCTCACGGTCTCGTTGGCTCTGCCTTGCAACGACATCACCGACACGCTCGACACGATCTGCGCGATGCTGGCGACTACGCCCACGGCTGGCGCTACGTTGCTCCCTCACTGCTTCATCATTCTCATCAAATCGATTAACGACGCCACCTCGAGCCAGATGCGGTTCTCCAATATCTCTGTATCCGCTCATGATGATGTTACGTATATTATTAGAAGCAAAGATTTCTAATAATATATATTCTGACGCACTTAAGCCGTTTCTGATTTCTTTTTAGATTTAGTGTTTTTCTTCGTCTTATTCTTGGAACCCGGCGGCCGGCCAGGTCCGACACGTACCTTCCCTTCTCTACTCAGACGTGCCGTATACCTGTCAGCCTGCTTGGATCTATAGCACGGTAGGCACATACGATTGCGCCACTGTAGTTCACCGCCTTTACTCATCTCCGCCGCTATACCCAGGCAGCTCGAACTATACTCATGCTTGCGTCGACGCTTCCCCAATGGTGCGCCGTACTTCTTCTCATGCGCCGCCTTCAGGCGCTTCAGCAACTCCTTATCGATGTTGGAAGTCATAATGATTTAGTAGTACACTACTATAGTGTACTAGATTTAAGCCGAATGTATGAACGCGAATTTATTCATTTTCATC
>JARLJJ010000300.1 GCA_031291275.1 Formivibrio sp. | reverse complement strand
TCGATACAAGCGCCCTCAAAATCAAAGCGGCTTATCCCCTTGGGTAAGGTCGCTCTATAGGTAGCATCCCGTCCTTGACGGTCTGGCGCGATGTTCCTAATTTGTTCTCATGTCAAGTCGATGGAAAAACGACCGCCCGATGTCTCGAGCCGCCTTTTCCAAGCGGTTTCCCGACGACGCGGCCTGTGCCAAGCACCTCTATGAAAAGCGCTGGCCAAACGGCTTTGTCTGCCCCAAATGCCAAGAAACAAAAGCATGGACGCTCGACTCCAAGCTATTTACTTACGAATGCGCCACTTGCAGCCGCCAAACGTCCGTTACGGCCGGCACGATCTTCCATCGCAGCAAACTGTCGTTGCTGACCTGGTTCTTGGCGATCTACGCGATCGCCAGCCATTCCAATGGCATCTCAGCGCTGCAACTGCAGGCGCAGCTCGGCCTCGGCTCATACAAAACTGCCTGGCTGATGCTGCAGAAACTGCGCCGAGCCATGGTCGATCCCGACAGAAGCCTGCTGGAAGACCTCGTCGAGGTCGACGAAAGCGACATTCCCTATCGAACCAAAAATGATCCAATCGCCGGTGGCCAAGGCCGAAGCGCCGTCGGCAAACTGCATTTCATCGGCGCAATCGAGATCTCGCCAGAAGGGCATCCCAGGCGTATCCGCCTCGCGCCGCTGCAAGATTTCTCGGCACCCAACATAGGTACCTTTGTCACCAGCGCCGTAACGACTGGCGCGACGGTTCTCAGCGACGGCTTCCCAGCTTACCGCAGCCTTAAAGGCTACAACCACAAGCCCAAGGTCGTTGGAAAAATGGCGGCGCACATCGTCCTACCGTGGATTCATCGGGTCTTCGCCAACTTCAAGCGCTGGGCGCTCGGCACCTATCACGGCGTACGCAAGCCACACCTGCGCCGCTATCTCGACGAGTTCGTCTTCCGCTGGAATAGACGACGGCACATGAAATCGTCGTTCGACATGCTGCTCGACATCGCCTCCCACCTGCCGCACGCCGGATACAGCGAATTTGTAGATCAATCCGTATAAAATCTCTTATTATTGCAATTTCAGTCAGTTTCGGGCTAAATACCCCCAAAAGGAAGTTCCAAATGCGTGAATCCGTCACCCTTAAGCTCGACGAAAAGACCTTGGCCGCCGCCAAAGAGAAAGCAGCAGCAGACAGCCGTTCGCTTACCAACTACCTTGAACACGTCGTCACCCAAGAAATCAAAGCAATCAAGGCGCCTCAACTCACCGTTTTAGCGCCCGAAAACGTTCGCGATTCCGAACCAGTCCGTTTTCAAAACGATACAGATGAGGAATTCAAGCGCCGCAACGCAATACTTGACGCCTTCCTCGACACAACCGGTCATTGATCTATCGTGCAAAATGCAAGCCCGCCGTTTCATCCTGGTCAGTTTGTCTGGTGCAATTTTCCTTATGACGAAAACCCCATCCGACCAGGACCAGAAGAACACCTTACATACATAATCAACGTTAAAAAGCTGCCGGACGGAACGTTCTTGGCCGTGTGTCTCTACACGACCTCGCAGCCCTGGCGAAAAACCGAACAACCTCCGATTGGCATTATCCCAATCGAAGAAATTGATGCAAAAGCACTCGGCCAAAAGCCATTCGTCATTGATGTTCGACGAATGGCTTACATTCCGATAAACAAGCAATTTTTCGGTCGCTTTGACACTCCCGACAAAGGTATCCTGCCAAAGCACGCAACAAAATTACTGCAAAATAAAATACTGAATAGTGCTGCAGAATTACTAAAACGGCCGGAGTACATAATTCAATTAGGACCACTCCGACCTAAATTAGGGCGCGAACGCTAAATTTCTGGCAGATTAACCGCATTAATGCGCTAATTGCTTACCTACCTCACACCAGCACCAAATATGGGCTTCCCGTAATCAACGGGATAAGCCGCATCTTCCCGTAATCAACGGGATAAGCCGCAATTCTTTTCCTCCATATATTTTATCACGTTGTCAAACCATTCTCCTGTACGCAGTGGCCGCAAATTGATGTTTGGCTTTCGTAGCAAGTC
>JARLJJ010000299.1 GCA_031291275.1 Formivibrio sp. | reverse complement strand
TTCATGCCCAGCACAATGGGCACAAACATCAGCAGCATCAGCCAGATGTTTCGCGAGGCAGCTTCCAAGGGACGCCGGATGATGATGCCCCAATGGCCCCCGGTGACTTGTTGCAGCATCAACAAGCCAAGCGATCCCAGTGTCAAGCCCAGGACCAGCATGTAGCTGAAGAGATAGGACTGGTAAAACTTTTCCGGCGAGGTGATCGCGCCAAAAATGGAAAGGAGAAGCGCCACTCCACCTACGAAGAGGGCGCCCCTCTGAACGCGGTTGACGCTCGCAGGCGCCATATAGTCGTGCGCGTTCATTTCAAGGTTCCTCCGGTCATAAGCTTTTCACGCAGCGCTGAGGGTAGATCTGCGACGGGCGCGTTGCGGCTCAACTGCAGAGCACGCACATAGGCAATAATGGCCCAGCGATCACGTGGGGGAATTTGCGCGGAATACCCGGCCATCGCGCCGAAACCGTTTGTCACTACATCATAAATGTAGCCGTTCGGCTCTTGTCGTAACCGCTCCTGGTGATAACTGGGCGGATGTTTCATGCCTCGCATGGAAACCATGCCCTGTCCATCACCTTGCAAGCCGTGACACGGGGAGCAGAAGATGGCGTAACGCTCCTGCCCGCGCTCCAGCAATTCCTGCGTGAGCGGCAAAGGAAACTTATTCGAATCCTTTGGCACAAACAGTGCATCGTTTTCGAGCGATCCACGGGCCACCGTATTCTCAATCTCGGGACGCTCGGAACGCCCATCCTGGAAAAATGGAGCCGGGGACAGTGTGTTTTGCCGCGGCTGATTGGCCATATCCTGGCGCAACGTATTGTCGCACCCCGCCAGCGCAATTCCGGACAGGGCGCAAGCCAGCATCACCAGAAGCGAGGAGTTAGTCTTCATCCTTCACCTCATTGATGTGATGCGCGTCGCAGCTTTGCAGGAATCGCGCCGTTTCCGCCACATTGAATTTCGGGTCGCGCGCTTCGATGCACAAAAAGAAACGGTCTGTAGACGCACGCGCAAAACGTTCCACGTTGAAAACCGGATGATAGGGCTGCGGCAGTTTGTTCAATGCCAACATGCCAAACACAGCGAAAGTGGCTGCACCAAGCACGGTGAGCTCAAATGTGACGGGGATAAACGCCGGCCAGCTATTTAGCGGGCGGCCGCCGATATTCATCGGATAAGTGATGGCCGCAACCCAGTATTGCAGGCCGAATCCCGTTATGCCTCCGCCAAGACCGCCGATCAGCGTGAGCAGCGGCACCGCCGTCCAACGGAACCCGATGGCATGCGCCAGGCCTTCTACGGGGAATGGCGTGTAAGCAGTGATGTGCTTATAACCGGCTTCG
>JARLJJ010000038.1 GCA_031291275.1 Formivibrio sp. | reverse complement strand
TCGAATGTTCAATGTTTCCCTTGCGTCCCTTGCCAATCCCCGCAATTGAATTCCGATGAACCAAATTGATATAGCTGCCGCGAGGTGTTTCCCGAATGAACCCGGAATTGGAATCGCTCGTCCTGGCTTACAAAGCGATGTAAAAAGAAAAGTGGTGCGCATAGCAGGACTTGAACCTGCACACCTTTCGGCACTACCACCTCAAAGTAGCGTGTCTGCCAATTCCACCATATGCGCAACCAGATGGTCAATATAGGGGTTCGGTTGATTCTGGGAAAGCGAAAAATGCCCGCGTTCTAACCTCTGTTCTAACCACGCGTGAAAAAACGAGGAAAAACCCGCGTTTCCAGAGGGTTGGGAATGGGTTGTTCCGCTTCAAGCGGACGGGAACGCTTTACGCCGTGCTCAAGGTCAATGGGCGGACACGGTGGAAATCGCTGGCCACGGACGATGTCGCATATGCGAAACGGCTGTTGGCGGAGGAAAAAGTCTCCGTTTCACGCGTGGACTGGCGGCAAGCGCGGTGTTTCACCCTCCTTCAACTCATTGAAGCGTATCGTCAAAATCCGATGGGGTTGGCAGCAAGCACGCTGAAAATCCGCAACGGCCTATTGAAGGTGTTTGAGCGGACGTGGAAATATGGTCTGGGCATCCGTGTCAGTGACGTAAAATCCATGATGCTGAAAACGTGGCTGGCAGAGCGTCGTCAGGAGAAGTCCTTGAAAGCGTCGGGGGTGAACAACTACATCCGTATGCTCCACGGACTGTTCAAAATTGCCGTTGAATGTGGAGCCGCCATCGAATCGGCAGCAATGGTGCAACCGCTGTTGCGGGAGGAAAGCCCCGAACGGTTGACGCCGACATGGGAGCAAGCGAATGCCATCATTGGCGCGGTGCATGGTCAGAACGCAAAAAATGTGCTTTCGGCCATGCTGTTGTTGGGACTCGGTCAGGCGGAACTACGGAACTTGCACGGGGAGCACTTTGACTTTGAGCGTCAACAAATCATCGTGCGCCGTCAAAAGACCCAACGAGTTTTCACCATCCCCATTTACCCGCAAGCGAAACCACTGCTTGAGCGGTTCAAGGCAGAAGGGCGGATTACGACGGGGAAACCACTCTTTGAGCGTCCCTATCCCCGTGAGGCATTGGTGCGTGCGTGCCGCAAACTCGGCTTCCCGCTGTTCAGTCCACGGAGTTTTCGTCGAGCGTTCATCGTCCGTGCATTGGAGCGTGGCATTGACCCACGGTGCGTGGCAGCGTGGCAGGGACATCGGGATGCTACGCTCGTCTTGAAAGTGTATGGACACGTCATCGCTCCCGCGCACAATCAGGCAATGGCACAACTCTTGAAGTGAAGCATTCCACCGCCTTGTCCAGCACCCCATACACCCGCCGCGCTGGGTGGTGTCTGAACCCCCAAGCGAAACCCTCCCGCTTGGGGTGCTCATAGGCGTTCAACACGCGGAAGCCACTTTTTATCAGGCGGCGAATACGCATCTATGCAGATATGTGTCGGGAGGCTCAAGCCGAACGCCTACCTCAAACCGTGAATCGTGCGTTAAAAAAAGGTGGCTTATCCCACACATATGAGGAGGATGGCGGAACGTCCTTTTTTATTGCTGGGAGCCGAAGGCGTTCAAGGGGTGTGAAGTGAAGACTGGCGGGAAGTCAATCGCCCCCGAAATGATTTTGCGGGCGTAGCCGCAAATGATTTCGCCGTCGCTCACGGTGGAAATCCAGCCGTCATGTTGTGGTATCCAGAACAGCCCCGCGCCTCGGCAATACGTCCCCAGACCTTGGACCATTAGCCCAGCCTCGAAATTTTGGAGCGTCAGTGCCAAGTCGGTGCGGGTGGACAAAACTGATTGTGTGAAATGAGGAAACCGTTCCTGAAAAAACTGAAAAACGTATTGTTGCCCCAACCATTCGGGGCCTTTCCATCCCGCGTTCACGACCCGAAGGAAATCGGTTTTTACCAAATCCCTATCAGTGACGCCCATTGCATTGCCAATCTCCGTGTAAATGTCGGTGGCGATTAGGTCTTGGTATCGTCTCCGTTCCCCGTCGTAATCAAAAAACGTCACGAGCAAAAGCGGGTGGCAACTTTTTACGTCGTATTCCACGAGCGGCAGGCAGTAGTGCTTCAAGTTGCGGCGTCCCTCTGCTGGCGTCATCACGACCCGATGGAACAGCCGCTTGCAGTTTGTGCCGTAGGTGAGACCGAAATCTTTGAAGGCGATATGCTCGCAATGGCTTTTTACCCGTGCCCGATGAATGGGGTCTTCGGGCAACCAAAAATCGCCGTCCTTCACGACGGTCAAATCAGAAAGGCACTTGAGCGCATAGCGTGAAACGTCGTCCTTGGGATTATTGTCGGGAAGCGGCGCACGGAAACGCTTGCGCCCCAAACTCACATTGCAGACGCCATCACCCAAAGCGGAGCGCGGCACGCGGTAGGACTTGGGATAGGACGTTTTGATGTTGCCCGTGGAACGGTAGGACGGGTCAACTTCCAGTTGGCCCCAATCGCTCAAGGTTTCCACGTATCGCTTGTATTGACCACCGCACTTGTCTGCCCAGTAGCGGCGCGGCACTGATGCCCACTTTCCCTCGTCGGCGGCAATCACCACTTTGTTCTGAATATACGCCAATCTCGTTTGTTCCTGCACGGGCAGCGCCGATGCCTCAAGAATGGAACGAAGGGATTTTGTCACGGCGAAATGGTCGGTTCTCAACCATCCCCGTTCCTGCACAAAACGCTCACTCAATGTCATAGTCCTCGCCTTTCAACATGGGATGCCCCTCGAAAATCTATGGGTTGGATTGGGCGAGGCGACTCCCAAGGGGGCATCCCGAAATAGGTAAATCCACCTCGCCCATTCATAAATAGTGCGGCTCCCGTGAAACCAGCTTCCACGGGAGCGGTTTGTTCAGGGCCGCTGGCTGACGGGTTTGGGGGGGTGTTCAGCCGCGAAAGCAGACTCCATATCGGGCTTTGGCCGCTCAATCATTTTTTGAATAGCCGCGTCCAGCATTTGTTCCCGTCTTTCAAGCTGTCGCTTAAGTTCAATGTCTGCGGGCGACAAGTCTTCATCCCGAGTGCGACTCACGAATTCTTCGTGACGCATCTTTGGCCCCTTGAGCCGCTCCTTCAGTTCAACATCGGCGGGTGACAAATATCTATCGGCAGACCAAAACACGAAGTTTTCGTGTTGCTTGGCATAGGTCAGTTCTCCAAGGGTTCTGTCGTACATGTCCCAAGTGTCATTCCACCTATAGCCTTGGTCTCCGAGCAAGGCCATTTGCTCTGTGGTGTTGTGCCCGTGCTCCTCTCGTGTGCCGTATGTGACGACTAATTCGGTCCCGTCTTTGCCTTCAAAGACGGCGATATGCACTTTCTTTTCTTCGACTGATTTGCCGACGGACACCGCGTTGCTCGCTTCGTCGCCGCTGTCAGGCTCGGACTGGCATTGTGGCGGCGTGTCGCCCCAAAACCCGTCCCACGTATCCTGTGCGGATTGGCTGGCGAAGGTGTTGGCTGTTTCCGCCAAGCCCAATCGGTTTTCGATTTTGTGACGCACGGAACATTCGTATTTGTCGTTTTTGGTTTTCATGTTTGTGATTCTTTCAATTTCTGATTAGGCAAAGTTCTTGCGCGGCCCATTCGGGGATACTTCAACGGGAAGACCTCTCGGACACTCGCTTGGCGGCAGCGATGTTGGTTGTGCTGCTCGCCCATTAGGACAGTCGCCTAATTATTACACGCCAATTGTAGCAAATACGAGGGGCGGCTGTCAATCGCAAAGTGTTGTGCAACAGGTATTTATAAATAGATACTTATTCGCAACGCGCACGATGGCAATGACTTGGGAGCAAGCAACGTCAATCAGAAAAAAAGCTCGGTTCACCTTGGGGGGTATCCCCAGATTCATTTGGAGATTCGTATGCTTATAGTGTAAAAGCAGCCGATTTCGGGCTATTTTCAGGTGGTTTGACCATCAAAGGCACATGAACGCCGCCTGCTTTACATCGCGGCTCTGGGGGCGGAGGGCGGGATGGTGACGCGATTGGCAGGCCAAATCAGGCACGCGCATCTTCTGGATGCCCCTACCGCTTGGCCCTTGCAGCCGCCAGCAAAACCCGCCTGCCCCATTCAGATTTTTTTTCGTTCGCCTTCTTGGCGGCGTTTTCGATTTCAGCGACCTCTGACGGGAGCATCCTGAAAATCAACCGCCCCGCCTTGGAAGTGCCCTTTGGCATCGGTGGCCTGCCTCGTTTTTTGTGCTTTGGTGGCATGGTTAAAAAAGAATTACTGTATGACAAATAATACTTGAATTTCGCCCAGAGTCAATTTATTGTATGACAACAATTCGACAACAATTATGTTTACCAATCTCCAAACCGACGCCCGCCCGATGCGCGAAATCCACGTTTATAAATGCTCCCCCGCAAACAGCCCGAAAATACTGACTAAAATATAGGAATTCGAGGGGCACCTTTTGAGCCAACAAACATTTGATTTATGAACACCAGCAAAACAGCGATTTACGTTCGGGTCAGCACGAACAACGGTAGCCAGACGACCGATTCCCAATTGAATGAGGTCAAAAAGTATTGCGAACTGCGGGGATGGACTGAAACCGAAGTTTTCGAGGACCACGTTTCAGGTGGGAAGGCGTCCCGCCCCGCCCTCGACCGCATGGTCAAGCTGATGCGTTCGGGGATGCTGGCTCGGGTGGTATGCTGGAAACTCGACCGCCTTGGACGCTCATTGACCCATTTGGCACTCGTGCTGGACGAGATGACAAATTTACAGGTCGCATTGATTTGTTCGTCTCAGGGCATAGACACCAGCAATGGCAATCCCGTTGGCAAATTTCAACTCGGCGTCCTGATGGCGGTAGCGGAATTTGAGCGTGCTATCATCAAGGAACGCGTCAATGCTGGAATCGCCGCCGCCCGCAATCGCGGCGTCCGCTTGGGGCGTCCTGCCACGCTGGACAAGCGGCGGGACGAAGTGATGGAGTTGAAGGCCAAAGGATTGGGCCTGCGGGCCATTGCTCGGGAGTTGACCATGCCTGTCGCCAGCGTGTTCAAGGTATTGAAGGTAGCCCAATGAAAAGCCGCAATATGGAACAAGCATTTCAGTCGTATGCCGAATTTGAAGTAGCATTGCGGCTTGCGCACACGGACGCGGTTGACGCCAAGGATGGCTTCGCGGAAATCCTGATTTATCAGGTTTTGGAAAAATCCTCCCGCACGCATTGGCTGCTCGCCCGCATGAAGGAGGCGGCAACGAAATGAAAATTTCCATCGTCCGCAAAGCCCCGTATCGGCTCCCCAACACAAGCCGCTTGGTCTGGTGCATCGTCCTTGCTGAATGCCAAGGCTTGAGCCTCCTGTTCATCCGTAGCCCCGACAAGAAATCCAGCCACCAACTGACCATTGGGACGGAAACAGCCGAACGGATTTTCGAGTCAGTCAATGTGTCCACCTTCCCCCTCGACCGCCCTGAAATGATGGACATCGCGGGCACGCTGGCGATGATTGGCGACCAAATGGTCGGGGAGGAATTTATGGAGTTGCTGAAATCCGATGGGCTTCGGTGATGACCGCAAGACTATGAAAACTGAGCATCTGGAAAAAGCATACCAAACGTCTGACGCCCTGCTTGGCGAACTACGGCAGGCCCAAATGGAAAACCCGTCTGACTCGGCTCTGATTTTTTCGCTGGTGGAAGAGGCGTTAGGACTCGACGCGAAAATCTGTGTGACTTTAGCGGCGGCGGTCCAAGCCAGGACCGCCGCGAAAATGAAAGACAAAAACTATGAGTGAATACATCCGCGACGGGCAGGGCAATCTGGTCGGTCAACGCATTGAGAACGGAGCCGTGACCTATATCCGTGACGGTGAGGGGCACTTGAAGGGGCAGCACCTAAAATCCGTGGACAAGACCTTCGACGAACGGGGGCGCTATGTTGGCAAGGGAGACCAGTTGTTGCGGTTGTTGGGCGAATAGCCGAAATTGATTGTTTTTCCGCAGAATCGCGCTCAGACAAAGAACTTGACTTCCCGCACTAGCGGCGACATGATGTTGGATAGTGTTTTCGTATCAAGAAGACAGGACCATGAGAACGTGCGCATTGATTATCGGCATAGCGGCAAGTCTATCGCTGTTCACTGGATGTGCAGCTTTCGACCAAGCACTCACCCAGCCATATCAGCAGCAGCCGACTGCATATGGGCAGGCTATCCAGCCCAACGCTTACGGTCTTGGCATGGGCGCTGACCAAAACGGTCGCCCGCAGACATACTATTTACAGGATGGTCAGCAATTATCGCCCATCTTTCAAGGCGGCGTGCAGCAGAATGCTTACGGTCTCGGAGTGGGTATGGACCAGTTTGGAAGGCCAGTTTACAGCGGACCACCATGATTGACCCAGTCACCATTAAATCGTGGGCTGAAGCCACATCGGCGACTTTTACAGCCTTACGTTCGATTATCAGTTCACTGCCATCTGGCAGGAAACGGGAGGAGGCAGAGCGTTTGCTTGCCGACGCAGAGCGAGAACAAAAAAAGGCAGAAGCATTAATCGCGCAAAGACTTGGTTTCCAGGTTTGTCCTGATTGCTGGCCACCTGAAATCATGGTGTTTTCCAAGGCAGACGGTTTGTTGCATTGTAGGCAGTGTGGGCAGATGCCTCGTGCCCGTGTTTATCAACCAAAGCGAATTTGAGTATGCCCGCAACAAACCCAATCAAAAATGAAATCACCCATCGTGAAATTAGCGTTAGCATTAGTTGTTGCAGTCGGAGTTGCGTTTGCACTCCGCTCCCAGACGTCATCGTCGCCGATACCGTCCAATACATACGACAGTGGCAATGACGGACGGTATAAGCTTATTGTCACAACGGGTTCCTACGATAAGGAATATGTAATTGACACCCGAACTGGGCGTGTATGGCATTCGGTTGTTGACACGCAAAATCAAAGGATTGTGTTCGTTTCCCACACCTACCAGAATATAGATGGTGATGTGAGCACCATTCCAAACGAGACTGCCACCAGCGTCGTATTCAAACCAAACGAAAATGCGGCTGAAACCCAAGCAAAGGCAATCTTGGGTTTGATGAAAGCTGGCGACATGGATGGAGCAAAGAAGATTGTCGATAGCATTCAGGATGAGGCTTTGAAGAGCCTAGTAAGGGAAAAGGTTGACAAAGCGCTAAAACAATGACGTCAAGATTTTATGAGCAACCTTAAGGCTGACAAAACGATTCGCATTGATGGTCTGATTGAGTTTGGCGAATATCTCAACACACTTCACAGGTCAAGCCAAATAATTTATACCTTCGAGATGCCAGATGCTTCAGGCAGACTGGTTGCGCGCTCTCTTGATGAGGTTATCCGCGAGTTTCAGGATTACGTTGACAACAGACGGCAGGTTTTTCGAGTTCAGATTACATGTGTTGACAGTCAGGCTGGGCTGATAACTTCCACGGATAAGCAGTTCAAGAGGATTTCAAATGACGCCGCCTAACGGCGCTAAAGCCGATGCGCTTTTCTGCTTGCACTACAACAAATCTTTCCAAACCTACAGATTAAATCATGCTTCGGGCTATCATTCGCCATAATTGGAAACGCAGTTCTAATCATTGATGCGCCAATGGTTCACTTAAACCAGCTTAGACTCCAAACCACGCAAAGCCGAGAGCGCGGTATGCCATGGAAGGGCTGACAACATGCGCTATTTCATTGATTTGTCCCAAATGCGCTGCTCCGTTCGCTGTGAGAGGTGCGATGAAATAATCAAAACAGATTGGTCGGTTTGCCCCAAATGTCAGGTGTCGTTCGACGACGCGGCCAACCTGACCCTTGGCGAACTGTACGCTAACCTTCGTAAAGATATTGATGAGTATTTTGTACACGACAAGTTTTGGGAAGGCGGGGATTTTATAAAGAAAGCCTCTGAGAAATGCATCTTCGATTGGGAGTGGGGGCACTTCCTTGGATGGGCTGAAGGCCACTATTTATTTGGAAAGTGCTACGATGATTACGACCTGCACGCCGAGAGGATTCCAGATACAACAGGCCCAGAGCAAAGCGAGATTTGTGAGGCAAAAGCTGTTGAAATGTATCGCCTAGCGGCGTTGAAGGGGTTCGCTCCTGCCGAGCAGGACTACGGATATTGCTTGCTTCAAGGCCGTGGGGGGCTAACTAAAAACCCGTTTGAAGCCTTTCGACTCGTGAAGAGAGCGGCTGACCACGGCTACATTCACGCAAAGTATAATCTAAGCAGCCTTTACAAGTGCGGGCATGGAACACCGAAGGACGAAGCGAGAGCCTTGCAACTGCATTTTGAGGTGGCTGAACAGGGCTTCCCGCCCGCACAAACAGCCCTCGCCAGCTTGTACTTTTTGGGACAAGACGGAGTTCCTCGCAATCATGCGCTTGCATTCAAATGGTACCAAAAGGCCGCTGAACAAGGCTATACCGAGGGTATCTATCATGTTGGGTGGTGTTACTTCGACGGCATTGGCGTACCAAAGAACAAGGCCGAATCGAGGAAATGGTTTGTGGCGGCAGCGCAACGCAATCACAGCGAGGCTTTGAGGATACTCCAGCGTGAGGACAAAAAGCTTTTCGGTTGGAGATTCTGAGTTCTGACCGTCAGCCATACGAATGCAATCAAATCGTCCGTCCTGTTCATAAATCCCTTGCCCGTTCGCAGGAGACTCGCTACGCCATCAGGACGAAGGCAAGGGGTCAAGACACCCCCGAACGCCCCAAATCGCAACGGCGGGCATCTCAAAAATCGTCCGTTTTCCGTTCTAACCTCCGTTCTAACCTCCGTTCTAACCCGAAGGCTCTTTTTTGTGGAAAAATCGCATTTGTGTGGTAGTGAGGTAGGTAAACAATACAAAATCAAAACCCCAACAAACATCAATGAAATCAACAGGAAAAGACGATGCGCACGAGCAGCTTTTGAAACCTTACGCTGGGCGGATTGACCACCTCAAAGTAGCGTGTCTGCCAATTCCACCATATGCGCAACCAGATGGTCAATATAGGCGCTTCAAGTCTTCGGGTGAAGCTAAAAATAACGCCGTTTTAACCTTAACCTTCGGCGCGTCGGGAACCTCCTCGTGCATTTTGAAACTGTTTGCGGTGGAAGGTCTCGCGCTGCGAGAACTCCGGCGGCCAGCGTAGCGGAGGGCCGCCGGAATCTTTCGTGTGCCTGAAGTTTGGCCGCACGTCAGGTGCCTGCTGCGCCGGGAACGCAGGCGACCAAACTGTCACGTTCACCCACGACCCCGGCGGCCCTCATCGTTCACGCATCACGCATCACGTATCACGTTTCACCGTCCCAGCAGCCAGTTCCACCCCTGCCACCGATTGGGCTGTGGGGCCGCAAACCGCGAGCCGCGGATCCGGCCAAGGTCCACCTGGATCAGGAAATTGATGCTGCTGCCCCCACGCCCCGCCGTGCGGATGGCGTCGATGCCGTAGGCGTAGGAAACAATGCATTTGAACTTGTCCGAGGGTGAGCGGTAGATGATTCCCCCGCCGACGCCATTGACCCAATTGCCCGCCTGGCCGGTGCCGGGCAAATATTCAATGCCGGCGGTGGCGCCGTTGAACACCAGACTCCAACGCTGGTCGGGCGCAATGGGCACCACGTAGCTGGCATTGATGAGCGCGAATTGCCGCGCGCTGAATTCCTGGAAATAATAACCCGGTATTGACAGCGGATATTCCGCCACGAGCGGCAGATAGCCGCCCAGCCGGTAGGCACTTAACCGGTCAGCGTCCACGCTGGTGCCGGCGACCGCTCGCACAAACAGGTTTTGTTTGCTCTCCGGCCACGTGTAGGACAACGCCGCGGAACCCCAAAACAAATGCGCCGCCGCCTCCACCCGGCGGTCGCCAGCGAATCCGTAGCTGCCGCTGTCAGTCCGGAACTGGCCTTCGTACCACAGCGCCAGCTCCATCGCCAAGTCGGGATACAAGGTCGGCTCGATGCCGCCGAAGCGCAGGCCGGTGCGGAAGCTGAAATCCGCGCCGTCATCGGGCAATTGAAAGTTGCCTGCCGTGTCGCTGCGCGCATAAACGGAGTAATGCGCCGCGCCGCGCACCACGAGATTCAACGGAATGAGTTGTCCGGGATTGAACAAGTGATACAGGCTGCCCGACAGCTCGCCGCCGTGACCGTCGAAGGATTCTTCCTGCAGCCATTTACCACCGCGGATTTCGTTATAGCTGTCAGCGAATCCTCCGCCAGCCACGCCAATGCCGAGATCGGTTTCCGGTCCCAGTGCGTGGGCAAAGCCGAGTTCGGAATCCACGTACGTCGGCGCCACCGCCAGCCGCAGGGTGATGTTCGTGCGCAGAAAGCCCGGGTCGTTATGATAATAAAACGCGTAGGCCGCGATCGGCTCCCGGCCTTCCGTGGGCTGATTGTAGCCAAACTGAATGAGATCGCGCTTGATGGGATCGATCTGCGCGGACACAGAAAGCGAGAGCCACAACGCCAGCCCTTGTAAAAATAAAAATGTCCGCCGCATCACCATGTTTCATAAAGCAAATCCGCCGTAACCGCAAGCGGGAACCCGGCTTCCGGCCCGGGCGGATGTGAGACAAAAATCTTCTGAACTGTCCAAAGTTTGAATTGGCGCATAACGGCAGAGCGTATGCCACCAGGCGGAGCGCGGCTCTGTGAGCCGCAGCAAGGTGTTAGTTCAAGAGCCCATCGCTACGTTCGACCGCCCTTCTACTAGCTGGTCACGTTGCTGCGGGTCGCAGACCGGTCGCAGACCCGCGCTCCGGCCTCGCCGTT
>JARLJJ010000298.1 GCA_031291275.1 Formivibrio sp. | reverse complement strand
CTTGGCGTTCATGGCGGCGATAAAGGCGTTGTAACCGCCCGTGTAGTGATGGGCGAGGGTGGCCGCGGCGCGGTTCTCGGACGACATCAGGGCGATCAGCAGCATGTCGTGACGGTTCAGGGTGCTGCCCAGCTTCACGCGGGAATACACACCTTTCATTTCTTTGGTCTGGCTGATGTCGACCGTCAGTTCTTCACTCATCGACAGCCTGGCATCGAGTGTCACCATGGCGGTCATCAGTTTGGTGACCGAGGCGATCGGCAGCACCGCATCGGGGCGGCTTTCATAGATGACCTTGTTGGTTTGCAGGTCGATCAACAGGGCGCTGCCCGAGGCCAGGTGAGGGGAATTTTCTCGAAGGGGGGCGGGTTCTTTGGCAACGGCGTTCGACGTGACGGCAGCAGTACCTGCGAATGCGAACAACAGGCTGAGGATCGAAAGAGAGGTTTTCACGCGTAGCGCTCACTAAAAAAGTAGGTATGCCGTTTGCAACGGGTTTTTCTTGAAAATACGTTACATTTTATGAGTATGGCTGAGGAACTGTCGATTGCTCACAGGTGTTAAACCTCTGTTATAAAAAAATAAATATCGAGCCTTCAGCGGCAGGCCTCGACTAAACCGTGGCAAGAGGCCGGGCAAGGGCATAGCATCCCGTCGGGTCGCTATCGATGCTCAAAAATGAATCAGGAGTCGCGCAATGCTTAAGGGTTTCATCGGCAAGGACTACAGGGCTCTGGTTTTCTGGAGCGGCGTTATCGCGGTGGTCCTGTTGCTGTGTGCGTTCATTCAGAAGCCGTTGGACGCGCTGGCCTGGATCCAGGCGGTCGCGGTGATCGTGGCGCTGATGCTGGCCATTGCCGTGCCGGCGATCCAGCGCAAGCAGGAGGCGGCTGTTGCGCGAGCCCAGTGGCGCGAGCAGCAGGTCGGTTATGCACGGCGCCTGCAGTACTTCACCCTGGAGTTCCAGGAACTGCTGGGTAACGTCGGCAATAATCTGCTGCATTTGCGGGCCACAGACCGTCATCGGTTGCAGCACATCAGCCAGGATTTTCTGCATCGGCTGTTCGAATCCCACAAGAATGACATCAATGACGACCGCATCGTGATCGCCCATGAGCTGCGTCAACTGACCCATACCCTGAACGACGAGCTGGAAAGTGGTCGCTCGGACCGCAGCGTACTGCAGACACTGGAAAAACACCTGCAAAAGCTTCATCAGCGCATCCAGGCCAATGCGACCATGGCCGAGCGGGCCTGACACCCAATAAAAAGCCCCGCATAAAAATGCGGGGCAAGGGGGGCGCGCGAGAGCAACGCACTAACAAAGCACGGGGCAACGTTCAGCGACAGACGGGTGCGCTGAGCGTCTGAAAAATGGCCTGCGCCTGGGGCAGGGATATCAACGGACCGCTGATGGGTTCACCGTCCTTGACCACGT
>JARLJJ010000037.1 GCA_031291275.1 Formivibrio sp. | reverse complement strand
GAAAGCCAATGCGGCGGTGAAAACCACGGCTGGCTTTGCAGCGAGGCGGATTGTTCGCGCGATTCGGTAAGGCGCATTGAGTCTTGTGCGTGATGTAGCGCCTCGGTTTGTTGGACAGTGTTGCGCTTCAGCAGTGCGTTATAACTTTATGCCGACCACTGTGTGCAGAAAATCCCACAATGTTACGATACGGACACGGACCGGTGAGATGACGGTGTGGGATGCCCACGCCGGTCAGCGAGCTTTCATGGTGGGCGGTGTGTATTTCGTTGTCGTGCTCCTGTGCTTGTTCCTGGCCTTTGTCAACATCATCTACGGCCTTACCTTCACGCCCTCACAAAGCGTGAATTGGATTAGCAGCATTGCCATCTCCGCCGTCACAGGTAGGCCTGCTTGCGAATAATGTTGATTTGTGTGGTAGCACACATTGCCTTGGTCTTCTCTTCTCTTTACTTCCCTTCCCACAGACTGCCTGATCAGCCAACCTGCTGTAATTTTCGTCAAGACCATCCTGCGCTTCCTGCATGCACATCACTACAGAACCGTGCGGGAGATCGCGTTTGGTGACCACTAAGCCTCCGTCGGGTCATTGTTCGTCTTACCATCTACGCGTGTTAGGTTATTCGTACTTTTTTGCTTGTAAATGCCCGTTTTTCGTTTTTCTTATGCTCGTTTGCGTCAAACAATGTGAAGTTCCAAGTTTGCGCTTTAATCAAACAGGCAGCTGCAGGAGGAGGTGCACTTGTTACTCCAGCCTGAGTTCCTAAAAATGATTGGTTTCCTCTGCTTCGGCTTGCAGTGACAATCGTAAGACTTTGTGCGCAACTTGAAGCGCAAGGCGCTTGGCGCTTGTTAGGACTCATACATAATCCTTTTTGCAAATGGCATCCCCTCAAAATACCAGCACAATTTGAACATGTTTGTACCTTGTCTCAAGGAGGCCACTGGCAAGTCGTTTGTACAGGATTTCCTGTCATTGTGTGCCTTTCGGGAGCCGGATGCAAGCAGGCGATGGTCATTGCTTTCCTGGCTAGTATGCAGCAAACAAAACGCGGGTAGCTGGAATTCAGCCTGGTAGTGAGACCTGTGGCTGGGAAGCGAGTCTTACGGTGCTACCCATTCTGATGACCTTCATCAACTCAGGTCCCCGGGCAAGGACCTGTACTACTGTGATAACACGAACCACCTTGCCTTCAAGTTGCGCTGGCGTGCAGCATGCGTACGCCTGCAGCTCCACCGTGACGGGCAGGTTTCTGGAGTATGAAAATTAATGCCAGAGTGATTGCCTTACTCTGCGACCCATCCTTCGATCTTCAAGTTGCTGCCGCCGGCGTTCTCAAAGCCAACGTGCCAGTGGGCTCGCTGTTGCAGTGTCATTAGGATCACTGGCACTGGCACTGGCAAGCTGATCATGGTGCTGTGTGCCAGACTGTGTCACGGACTCGGACGAGGTACAAGTGTTTCAAGATGATCGAATACCTGTTGCCTGGCTGATGTTCAAGTTGATGACTTCGGTGCTGTCATGCGTGCCTTGCAGTGAGGGGAATTACGGGGCCGCTGGGACCCGGAGTGGGGCCCGAGGGCAGCTTAGTTCCGAATCCGGTCCTTCAAGTTTCTGCAGTCACAGGAACAGCCGCCATTCAAGCTGTGGTTTGGGAATCACGGGTGGTGCAGTACCAATCCCACGGAGCTGTTGGACCCAGTGGATGTCGAGCTAATTATTATGCTCAGCATGACTTGGAGCTGCTGGCTGGAAGCTGAATAGGGACCTTAGGCCCAGTTGAACCTGCGCGGGAACTGGCCTTGTATCCTCATGCTGCCAGTGCAGCAGTTCTTGATGGAAGCACGACAGGGTATCTCTGCCTTAGTTGAAGGACATACCAGTGTGGCTGCGTGCTACGGTGCGGTAGTTGAGTCTGCGTCACATGCCAGTGGGGAGGCCATGCCGGGATTGATGTGGGAAATCTTTACACTGCTGGAATAGGCAACAATGAACCATGCGAGGGCTTTGATCTCACTGCTTGGGTCATCGTGCCTGCCGACTGAAATGTTCTCATGTAGTGTCAAGGGGTCCTAGTATGGCTCGTTGGAATCTTGTCGTGATGGAGAGTAGGGTGGGTTTGTGGTGGTTCAGGGTTGTTCGAGGATCACACTGCGGTGATGATCACACCTGCCAGCCAGCGCTGCCCTCTACTCCCTCAGGCTCCACTGGCAGGAATCGTTAGTGCGGCTGCATTACAACGTGGATGCAAACGTAAACAATTGGGTAGTGCCGTGTTGCCAGTGAGAAATTCACCCTGGGGTACATGGCGTTGAGATGCCGCTGTGCTTGGCAACACTCACTGCAGGGGCCATTTGACAATTTCTATGCCAGTGCGGGCGGCGCCATTGTTTGGGGTGCTTGCATCCCGAATCTCAGGTAGAAGTAATTGAGGCCTAGGAAGCAGAATGCAAGATGCAAGTTGCTTCCTCAACCATAGTACAGTGACGTGTGACGTTCAAGTTAGGACGGGCCAGGGGTCACGGTTGACCCTTTTCATAGTGGGACAAATGACAAGGGAATCGACAGCCGCGGCAACTTGAACACCTACAGTTCTGCTGACAATTCGATACCTGTTAGCAATAAGGCGCATGCTGGTGTCGTTCACCAAGCGTAATTGCAGCGTTCCTGCAGTGTCAAAAGCGGCGAGTCAAGCTCGGGCCCCTGCGTTCCAAACCAGTGTGCGGATATTCATGAGCCTGCCAGTGGGGCAGGCTGAATGATCCTGCCGTTGCAACAAAACCATCAGAGAATGATGCCTGGTCATTGCTTAGCTGCCCTGGGCCCAAGACTCAAGAAATGTGGGAGAAAACCCACAGCCCAACTTGAAGCCGCCCCAAGATCAGTGTACTAACTAATAATTAGTACAAACCACCAAAGGACCCCCAGGAACGGCGAGTGGATGGTACAGAAGTCGCTGCCAGGCCCGGCATTGGTATGCAACCGACATTGATTTGCGATGTTGCTGTCCGCTTTTAGGGTGGCTGTATGTGCACTTGTAACTGTGTGTGATTATCACGACTCGGATGTGCGCGTGCCATGTTTTTCAAACCGATTGATAGCCATCAAATTCCACAGTACAGCGGATATGAACAAAGGAAGACAGCTCTTTTGTTCACACCTTTGTTCACTCTCCACACACACCACCCGAGTCGTAACTCAACCAAACCCCCAGGCCCATTTCACGATGGTTTGTCACTCTTCTTAACTGAATGAGTGGATAAGTGGCCCACTTTTTCCAAGTCGTTTCACTGATCTCAGGCATATATTGATGCGTGTTGTGTTTTTCTGAGTCCTCGAACTTGAACGAGTATGTATACTAGTAGTACTGTCCTCGAAAACTTCGCTTGTACCGGTACTGTATGTGCCACTCATGATTCAGTCAGGTCTCACAGCCTCCATAAGCGCACCCAGACACTTGCAACAAGCCTTCATTGTTACCTTGTCACAAATCCAGCACATGAAGGTTGTTGAAAACGTCCTGCAGTGAGACCGGACGTGACCGAAGATGCTGGATTGCAGTGGATTCTGGTCAAAGCCCCAGCCTTCCTATCCAGACAGGTGTTATGCTTTGTGCGTGTTTATCAGGGGGGCTCCATGTCACCACGTGAACGCCGTATTGCACCCAGGCAGTAGCAACTTGAAGGTCCCTGCCCCTCCCCCCTTCCCCTGCTCGGGATTTGTTTCCTCGTACTGTTGGGGAAGTGGAAGGCACTGCACCTGCGGTCCCCTCGTGAGGACGGTCCATTGTATCAGGGGCGGGGACTGCGGGGTCACAGCGGCGCTGCGGCGGAGGCCAGTTGCACACCCCGTCCCCCAGTTCCTCCGGGCCGTCGGCGCCCTGGCGCCCGGGGACTCAGACGTTATTTTAGTAAATGCGTGCTTCCTTTGTGAATTGGGGAGACCCGTGGAGCGGGAAGGAGAAGCGATGATCCCTCGAACCTCAGTCCTCCAACCTGCCCGCCTCGCAGAGAAGTGGTGGCAGCGGCTCTGGCCTAGCCACACCCGTACCCACCACCCACCGTTTTATTACTCTCTGGGCGCCTCTCCTCGCCTGTTGGCGGCGGGGAGAGGGGAGGAGGGGATGCGGGCCGTTAAACTTTTTGGTTTACCCAACTGCGTGTGCGTCTCTATCCTCATCGTGGACTGGCCCCGAGCCGCGTTGCTCCTTGTGTACCATTTGTAACGTCGTACATTTCCTGTTTGCAGGCGACCAGGG
This sequence comes from Formivibrio sp., assembly GCA_031291275.1. Classification (GTDB taxonomy): domain Bacteria; phylum Pseudomonadota; class Gammaproteobacteria; order Burkholderiales; family Chitinibacteraceae; genus Formivibrio. The sequence goes on along the minus strand of JARLJJ010000037.1, from coordinate 221 downwards.
CGTCCAGGTCCTCAGTACTGTACAGTATGGCTTCCATCGCGGTCGCGGTGTTGTGGTTGTGGGCGGCGTGCGGGGCCACACTGTGTCTCCTGGCCCGCTCCGCCCCCACTCATTGCGCCACTGGATGGACCCTTTTCTCGGATGACGGGGTGAGCGCACCCCCGCCATTTTTTCCCGTGTGCGCGTGAGTGTGTCACCAGGTCCTTGTGTTGTGCACGGCG
>JARLJJ010000297.1 GCA_031291275.1 Formivibrio sp. | reverse complement strand
CCGGAGATCAATCCGGCAGTTCAGGGCGGAAGTACTGACACTACGGGCAATGAAAACGCCCGCCGCATCTACCAAGGGTATACCTCGATTGCAATCTCGACGATGGGCGGCAATTCCAGCTATCAGTCGTTGCAGGTTACACTTGCCAAGAAGGCAGCGCATGGCGTTAGCGGAACGCTCAATTACACATGGTCAAAGAGTCTTGACAACATTCCTTATCAGACTCCTGTGACCAGCGCGGGCAACGGAGCCGGCTATGTGATGCCTGCGTATACGCCGAATCACAAGGCGCTCGACTACGGCCCATCTGTCTTTGACCACCGCAACAACATCAACCTGTCCTATGTGTGGCAGCTTCCGAAGGTAGAATCGGCTCCATTCGTGCTGCGCCAAGTGGTCAATGGCTGGCAGACAACGGGCATTATCGGGGTTCATAGCGGTGAGCCATTGGACGTTAATTTGGGATCGGATGTTTCTCTTGCCGGTTTGGGCTCGAGTGTGGATGTGCCGAATAGGATTGGGAACAAAGGCTATGGCGGCAATGCATGCACATATGGGACAGCGGCGACGACGACATGCGTTAGCTATCTGGATCCAACGGCCTTTACGAAACCGGCGAACGATACATTTGGCAATGTGAGGAAGGACTCGTTTGTCGGACCGCGGTATGTCCAGTGGGATAGCAGTCTGACGCGCGACTTTCCAATCAGGGAGCGAACTAAATTCCAGTTTCGCGCAGAGTACTTCAACCTGTTGAACCACACTAACCTTGGCACTCCAACACTCAGTCAAACATCTGCGACCTTCGGGCGAATCACGTCGGGCTCTTCAGCCTCATCGCCTCGAATTGCGCAGCTTTCGCTTAAACTGGTGTTCTAACCAGAGGTAAACCCGGAAAAGGAATGGAGGCCCTTGCGGCCTCCATTCGTTCGATTGACTAAATTGAAATGCTGTCCGCACATAGGTGGCACATATCATGGCTCAAATGAATCGTCGCGAAATGTTGAAGATGGGGTCGGCTTGTTCTTTGGCCGCGCTTGCTGCCGCTGCGCCTGCTGGCGCTTCCAGTTCCACAACTGAAAACAAACACGCATCCGTGCCGCGCTGGGAGGTTTTCGAAGTTGCGCTGACGGGGCCTTCCGCGGGAAACCCATTCATCGAAGTTGAGCTCGCGGGAACGTTCACGCTGGCACACCGGGCGATCAAGGTGAATGGATTTTACGACGGAGCGGGAGTCTACAAACTGCGCTTTATGCCTGATGCCGAAGGCGAATGGAGCTATTCAACCAGCAGCAATGCTGCTGCACTCGACGGCAAGACGGGGCGATTTGTCTGTACTGCCTCGCTGCCGGAAGCACATGGGCCAGTCTCGGTAAGGAACGAGCATCATTTTGCCTACGCAGATGGTACGCCGTACTTTCCGTTTGGGACCACGTGCTATGCGTGGGTGCATCAGACCGAGGAGTTGCAGCGGCAGACGTTGGAGACATTGCGTACGGGGCCGTTTAACAAGATACGCATGTGCGTGTTTCCCAAGAGCTACGAATACAACCACAACGAACCGCCACTTTATCCATTCGAGAGAGACTCGGCGGGGGCCAACGATTATTCGTGCTTCAATCCGGCTTACTTTGCGCACCTCGAGCAACGGATTGGCGATCTTCGCGCCCTGGGCATTGAGGCGGATCTGATTCTGTTTCATCCCTACGATCGGTGGGGCTATGCAAAGATGCCTGCCGAGGTGGACGACAGAT
>JARLJJ010000296.1 GCA_031291275.1 Formivibrio sp. | reverse complement strand
TTCTGTGAATTCATCATAATCGACCGACGGTGCTTTTCTGGCCTTCGGCATGCCCCGTTGGGCTTTTTCCAGTCTTTGGAAGGACAAAGCTACAGCAAGAAGACTGTCGAAAGCAGTGCCGCAGTTACCATCCACCTCTAATAGAAGGAGAGAGCCATGGCAAAAATGAAACTGGCGCCAGAAGTTCGACACCATTTCGCCTGAATTTCTGTTTTCCGTCGCGGCGCTGCCAATGATTTCAATCACTTACAGCACTCAATCGGTCCGAATCAATAAATGCCTGTAGTGGCACGTTTCTGCGCATTGGTAGTTTTATTTTGCTGACTTTGCACTACACTCAGCGCCATGTTCATCAAGGTCACCCAATCCGGCAACCGGCGCTACGCCCAACTGGTGGAATCCTTTCGCAATGAGGAAGGCAAACCCCGCCAGCGCACCGTCTGCACCCTCGGTCGCCTTGAGGCCGGTGGTGAAGTTGATACCCTGATTGCCTCCTTGCGGCGCGCCCAAGGCGTGGCTCCTGCTGCATCTACCCTTGAAGGTCTGCGTTTCACGGACAGCCGCCATGCCGGTGACGTTTGGGCACTGTCTGAACTCTGGCGCTGCCTGGGCTTTGATGATCTGGCGAGCTCCTAGCGGCGCAGCAAAACCGAGGTCGATGTCCTGAGCTGTCTGCGCCTAATGGTTTTCAATCGCTTGTGTGATCCGGGCAGCAAACTCGGTGTGCTGCGCTGGCTGCAAACCGTGGCCTTACCTGTGGGCTCTGGCGTCATCTCTGAGCACCAACACCTGCTGCGCGCCATGGACGTTCTCGATGAACACAGCGACAAACTGGGCAGTCGCCTAGCCACGCTCATGCGCCCCTTGATTGATCAAGACCTCTCAGTGGTGTTTTATGACCTCACCACGGTCGCAGTCACCGGCCAGACCGATCTTGAAGATGACGTGCGGGCTTATGGCATGGCCAAGTCGGGCTTGATTGAGCGCCAGTTCATGCTGTCCCTGGTGCAAACTGCTGAGGGTTTGCCCATTGCGCACGAAGTGCATCCCGGTAACACGGCAGAAGCCCAAACCCTGTTGCCGATGATTCGAGGCTTATTGGCACGCTACCCCCTCAAACGTGTGGTGCTGATTGCTGACCGGGGCTTGCTCAGCACCGCCAATATCGAAGAGTTGAACAAACTGCAAGCCCAACTCAAGAAGGATGGTCGTGACGTGGCTGTCGAGTACATCCTGGCGGTGCCAGCGGCGCGTTATGGTGAGTTTGCAGATGACCTGCAAAAGCTGCACAAGGGGCAAGATGCCACCAAAGAATGGTGTGCCGAGACGACTTGGGGCCACAGCCGTCTGGTGGTGGCGCACAACCCCATTGCTGCAGCCCGGCGCAACACGGCGCGTAACAAAACCATGGCAGAGCTGATTGAGCTAGGCCAGCAGTGCAGTGTCAAACTCGATGCGCAGGACGAGAGCCAGCGCAGCGGCAAAAAGAACAAAAGCAAAGGCCGCCCGATGTCAGACTCGGGCACCAAGGCACGGTTCTACCATGCAGTCAAAGACGCGCATATGGCGCATTTGATCAAGGTGGACCTGAAGGCTGAGCTGTTCAGCTACACCATTGACGAGGATAATAAGCGCTACTTGGAATTGCTTGATGGCAAGCTGCTGCTGGTGACCAATACCAAAGCACAAGTGGCTGAGGTGGTGCAGCGTTACAAGAGTCTGGCCGATATTGAGCGCGGCTTTCGGGTACTCAAGTCTGACATCGAGATTGGCCCGGTGTACCACCGATTGCCGCAACGCATACGCGCGCACGCGCTGATTTGTTTCATGGCGCTGGTTCTTTACCGGGTGATGCGCATGCGCCTGCAAGCGGCCAAGCGTTCAGAGTCGCCCAGCACCTTGCTGGAGCAGCTCAAACGCATTCATCAGCAAACGGTACAGACCAGCGACGGCCAAACCCTGACTGGTTTGACTGAGATGACACCGGCGCAGAAATC
>JARLJJ010000295.1 GCA_031291275.1 Formivibrio sp. | reverse complement strand
GCCCCTCAGCATTAAAGTGGGCTTCAAGCCGCTTGCGCAGATCGCTTACATTGCTGCGGACGATATTGTCTAAACTCGTGTCATACCCGTCCGGCCGCCCGTAAATTCTCGCCCCGAGCTCCTGTTCGCGCACTTGGTCGCGCCCGTCTTTTAGCGAACATTGTCCCACATAGAGAAGGAGTTCTCTCAGCCGGGCTGCGCGCCGTAACTGCGCGCTCCCTGCCACGCGCTCGAGCAGAGCCCAGCATATCTCTGGATCGATCGGCTCCTCTTTCGGTTGCAATGGCGCTGTCATCTCTGGCTTCCTTGCTCAAGGTTCCACAAACTATACATTCATCCGCCGTCTGGCCGTGAAATCTGGCTCATTCCCAGTTTTCAGACGCGAACTCATACCATAAAGAAAATTTTCAACTTCCGAAAAGACTTACATTACATGGTGCGTGCACCATTCTAATCAGTATGGCCGGCCAACGTCTCCCCAGTCTCAAATTACCATTTCAAGAAAGTGGATTCTTACAGTTACACAAAGAGCGGAAATCCCTGTAAATGATTGAATATACGCCTTATTTTCGAGAAGGCTACCCCGGTTTTTCATTTGCAGAATGCGGCCAAAGGGCCATCTACCGGACGTGCTGTTGGTGCCACCTCGCGCAGAGGCTTCACCGTGGGGCCACTGTGGGCTCCACGGTGGATCCACCGAGATTTGACTTGCTGACGTAGTTTCCCGAGCAGATGATGAGTGCGGCCTGAAGGTAGCCACATTATGGGTTCAACTCAGCTCAATCATGTTCGGGCCTATCTGCATAGATGGCAGGTACAACGCTATGCGACTGTCCTGAACCGCAAGGATGGCTCTACCCAACCCGGGAACCCCGGAAACGTTTTCTGGTGGACGGTGACCCAATCGCACTATCGGTGGCCGCTAGATGCATCGTATCGTTATGGCGGTTCACCTTCGCCCAATCAGGTCAATGGTGGATTTGTGCCGATTGTCTGTTGTGGAAAATCGCAGTCTTGGTCAGTAACGGGTCGCTATGTTGGCGCGGCGCCTTCAATCAATCAACCATATCCAACAACCTCAATTTCGGAGGCAGTATGAAAGTAAGTAATCGGAGAACAATGAGTCTGCGCATCTTCGCGCTGCTCGTCCTCATTGTTGGCGGCTGTTTGGCCACCAACGCACAGAGGATCACAGGCTCCATCGCCGGCAACGTCAAGGACGAGCAAGGCGCTATGGTCACCACGGCGGCCATCAAGGCCACCAACGTCGATACTGGATTCACCCGGTCCACCGCGGCAAACGCGGATGGCACCTATCTTATTCAGTACCTTCCCGTCGGTCACTACACGGTTGAAGTCACCGCTGTGGGTTTTAAGAAGTTTGTCCAGCAGAACCTCATT
>JARLJJ010000294.1 GCA_031291275.1 Formivibrio sp. | reverse complement strand
TCATCGAACAGGTGCCCTTTCGTCACTTCGCTGGTTCAGCATGCTCATCACGGCGCCTCTAAGTGTCTCCGAACAACCCGACCGCATCTGCCACTGGCCGTGTATTCGGTGATGTGGACAGGCATCAGAGTGAAGCGACGCCGTTTCCTTTTACAGTAGTCAAGTTGCTCGCATGAGGCAAGAAATGGGTAAATGCAGCATCATTTCGCTTCTTGCTCTTCTAAGTTGCGCAATCGTGGATTGCGCTGGGTATGACCCAGTGTTCCACCTCATCGTTCACAGTGCGATCGTATACATCCAGAAACGCAGGATACCCGCCAGTGCTCACGATGCTCATGCAATTTCCACCGGAACCACCCGTCGGGTTGAGCGATGTGAGTGATGAAGCGATCAGTGACGTGTTTGAGATTCCACGCATTGCTGTCGTTCCTACTCGAGACGAAAGGGTTTATTGGGTCTGGAGCGGGGTAAGAGCTTATCGGCGTCTGGTGGACCGCGGCTGGCAAGGGAAAATCACGGTTCTGGATTACGGTCCACGGATGCTTGAGGAGAAGATCGTCTGACCCTTCTAATCGCAAGGCGCGGTGCCGTACTTGGAATGCACTCTGCACTATTTGGAGATGTTTCCGAGTGGTCGGCAGATATCCTCTATCCGTCAAAACTCGCCGTCATCGCACGTGCCGACTTTCTGCGTATTGCTCAGCGGTATCCATAGGTATATCGCCTTGCGGCAAGCGAGCTCACGACAACCCTCAGGCGCGCATGTGCAACGCTGCGTATTGTGGGGCTGTCAGCCTGTGTTCGCAAAAGGTTGGCATCGCAATTACTAGTCTGGGGAGAGCAAGGCAACAAAACCGGAGACCAAACACAGTTTTGCATGTCTTTGACTCATTCGCAGATTGCGGAGTATATCGGTGCGGTGCGTGAGACTGTCACACGCGCCCTGATCTCTTTCAAAGAATGCGGGCTGGTGGAGATCCGTGGCTGCATGCTGAGAATCCCTAGTACAACGGCTCTCAGGAACTACGTGGAACGCGGTTACCTGCGGCAAAGCGCCTTCGCGTGAGCGGCATCCACAAGAATGTGATTATGAACATCGGCGATTGGAAGATGCGCAGCATTTTCGACCGAGAGACCATCAATTAGCCAGATGCGATCCGCCGAGCGATAGAAGCCGTTACAGCCCCATCCAGCCGTATAGCCCCCAAATAGCCCCCGACAGGCTCCAGACAAGCAGGGCTGGAAATGTGGCCATCCAGTAAAGTCTATTGTTTTGATTGGGTTATTGGTGCCGGGAGGGGGCGAACCTTAGCCAGTGTTCGAAACACATAAGTTACTGATTCCAGAATCGACAGAATCGCTCAAATCGCCAGATCCGACATCTTCAGGCACAATCCAGGCACAAAAGCGCGGACTGACCGGACGAAAAGAGTTACCCCCACGCAGAGTATTCGGCTGCGATTGATACCGCCGATCTCGAAAACCCAAGTAAGGGCGGCAAGATAAAACTCAGCAATGCGAGACCGGGATGTTGAATTCGCGTAGGCGTCTAGCTTGTTTTACAAAAACTCAGAACCGGCGCCAGGCCAAGTACCATCCCGTGCTCCAAGTTCGGATTGCCGGATAGATACTTATTTTTTGCGCGCGCTCACAAACGTCCGTCTGGCGGAAGGTGAATTCGGCTCAGAGCGAGCGCAATACACCTGTTCGCCGCCCAGCAATACGGCCTCTACGCACAGGGCATGGGCCGCCACACGAAAGACGGTCAGATTCGCCGGTTGGCCGGATGCAATGGCAGAACAGATTTGCGGAAGCCCGAGCAGCTTTGCGGGATTTAGGGTGGCAGCCTGAAGCGCTTCCCCAAGTGAGGCTCCGGTATATCTGCGAAACACGGCGATAGCGCGGCTCATGGATACGGATGAACCGGCCATACTGTGGCCGTCTGCTGTAATCACCTTGCCACTCGGTAACAACCGGATCCTGGTGCC
>JARLJJ010000036.1 GCA_031291275.1 Formivibrio sp. | reverse complement strand
TTGCCGATTGCCGATTGCCGATTAAACAAAAAAAAGAGTCCTCTGGTATGCGAAAGATTCCGGCGGCCCTGATACTCTGCGCTGGCCGTCGGAGTTCTCGTTCGACCATCGGCCATTGGCAATTCCCGAGGCCGAAAATATGGCTTGAACGGATGCTGGCCGGGTGCTTCACTCGTGGTTGAAGGTGTCGGAACAATTCAGGCCGGTTGGGGAAATGCACTTTTGGGGAACCGGGGTGCAGGTGCGGCAGCTTGCGTCATCACGGGGAAAATTTGGAATGAGGGACGCGTTCCACCCAAGACCGATTCCAACGGACTCTGCACGCTCAAGCTTTCTGCATCATAGGAGGCTTCGGTGGACAGGGCTTTGCGCTGACGGCGCAGCACGTCCCGCAGGCGTTCGATCACGTCGGGCAGATTCATCATTAGCCCGATTTCGGCTGGCCAGGTTGGATACAGGCAGTCCAGGGCTCGATTTTGATATAGTATCCGGCAAACGCTCAATTCGGGCAGTTGCGTTGATTGCCAAGCGCTTGCCAATTTTGGCCGCGGGATTAAAGTGGATTCAATATACTATCCGGTAAACGTTGAATAACAGGCAGCATTCGCGCCATGAAAACACTAATCATCATCGCAGTTAGCCTCGTCATGCTTATTCTTGTGGCTGTGCTGACATTGCCGCATTTCAAGCATTCGAGCGGCCCAGACATTCACAAGGCGAGCACCGCTGATGTTCGCGCGATGAGCGATGCAAAAGTCCGCAAAGTGTTCACCGGCGATTGGGTGCCTCAAGGCTCGACTTGGGGCGGGCTGACTTTACATTCAAGCGGGAGATTTACAAAAAGATTGGGATCGGTCGCTACGAGCGACGCTAAACAGTGGTTATACGAAGGCACTTGGGCTGTGAAGGATATGTTCTTGACCTTGACTATCACGAACGCAGTGACTCGGAACACCACTGACAGTGAGCCGGTTGGTAGCATTGACCAGTTCATGATTGTTAAGGTAGATCAGAGTCAGTTGGTTTTGCAAAAAGAAGGCGTGAAAACATATTTTAGTAGATGACCATGCTGCCTGAAAGCAATTTTCTGGAGCCATCCGCCGTTAACGCGATGAGTTCCGCTGCGTGGCCAACGTTCCAAGTCGGCGTTGGCTCACTGCTTGATCGTTAGGCAACTATGCAACCCCAAGCAAACAAAGCCGGTCTTCCATTGTGGCATAGTTTGGTGTACTCCACTGGCATTCTGTTGATTGTAGGCGGGATTCCGGCCACGATTATTCTCACATTTGTATTTATGGGAGACAGAGCAGTTCGTTTGGATCATACGGAAGCATTGCTTTTCGGCGGCTGTATGATTGGCGTAGAAGTTGTTGTCGCGGGGATTTTGTTATACGTTGCTGAGAAGATTACTTGGCGCAGACATCGACATGATGCCCCCGATGCCCGGCAGATAGATGAGCATGGAGAATATGTTCGCAAAAAATCAAAGCCGGCAGCCTAACACCCATTTCTGGAACCGCCGACGGTCCTTCCGATTCCGCTACGTGGTCAACGCCGCGAATCGGCGTCGGCTCACTGCATGGGCGTAGGCGGCTTCACACGTCATGAGTAAATTCCAGCCATACCAGACAGTTCGAGTTGTTCGCGTTCCTTCGCGGGCCGATGCGTCATGGTCAGGCATTGGGAGTCGTTTGCCGCAGGTCGGTGATACTGGAGCGGTGGTTGAGGTTTATTCAGACCCACACGAGGCATACTGTGTCGAGGCGGTCTTGCCGGATGGCCGGACCGAGTGGTTGGTTGATTTCTTACCGGAGGAGTTGGAGTTGGTATGACAACGGAGCCTAACATTTTTCTGGAACCGTCCGCCGGCGGCGCTTCCGATTCCGCCGGGCGGACAACGCCGCGAATCGGCGCCGGCTCACTGCATGGGCGTTGGGCCACTCGACACCGATGAAGCGATTGCGATATTTCCTTTGCGCCATGAGCATTTTCTCATTTCTGTTTGGCGGATGCAGCAAGCAGCCCGCACCACAAAGCAAAGCGCCGCCGCAGACTTTGCCGCTGGGCGAGATTTCTTTCAGTCAGTTGGATATTACCGAGAGATTCGCCGATGATCTCCACCTCAAGCCCGCCGATTGGATTGCGACTGTTCCCTTGAATAAATCCGCGCCAAACGGCAAGGGATTGCCGCCAGTCGGCGCGAGCGACGACGAGGTTTACAAGGCCGGCGAGAAATTGTCAAAATTAAGAGAGTCTATTCCAGTGCCGAATGATGGAGTTTATTGTCCGGTTTGTCATATCGCCAACATTGAACTCACCAAGTTGCACACACCTTGTCCAAAATGTGGCAGACCATTATTGAAGTTTGGTTGGGATTGATATGAGTCCACGCCGGAAATCGGCGGGAACTCGGCTCATGATCGTTAGGCGTCGAATACCATGCGCACTCTTTACTGCACATCCGCGAAGTCCTTCATCGATTTGCTCAGGCCGATGTTGTTTGGGCTGGATTCGTTGTACTGGATTGCCGCGACTCAAAGCCGATTGTTGAGACATGATTGGATTGGAAGCCCGTCCGAGAAACTGATTTTTGAACGTTGGTGCATGCCCCTTCCGGCATTTAAGAATACAGATTTGTCGCTGTGGCGGCCGGGCGCATTGTCGGCGTTGGATGGCAATCTGGTGTTTGATGAGTGGACGTATTTTATTGGATTTAACGCGACGGAGTCGGAGGCCCCGGATCGGGCCGCACGTTTGGGCCTTTCACGCTTATTCTCGCCCGAGTTTTACGACGGGCTGACGCAAGAGGGTCAACTGTTCGCGGTGCAGGTGGATGGTTGGTGGGAGTTCTGTACGGGCACGGACGCACTGTTTGCCC
>JARLJJ010000035.1 GCA_031291275.1 Formivibrio sp. | reverse complement strand
TCGCATGACGGCTGAGGTCCATACCCTCTACCGCTGAGGGAATACTGATATCCATCATCGTGAGAAGGGTGGGCATGATAGAGCTGGCTCAGGAAATTCGGACAGTGGGTTAAGTGGAGGTTCTGTTCGCTCGCAGCCTAGAATGGCTGGGATGAGGAGAGCAGAGCAGATGACCAGACGTCCACGCCGGAACCACACAGCGGACTTCAAAGCGAAAGTAGCCTTGGCCGCGATCAAAGGCGAAAAGACACTTTCGGAGTTGGCGCAACAGTTTGACGTGCATGCCAACCAGATCACGCAGTGGAAGAGCCAGCTTCTTGAAGGCGCTACCGGGGTCTTTGGCGGCGAAGCCAAGGCTGCGTCAGCGACGGCGGCAGTCGATCTCAAGACCCTGCATGCCAAGATCGGCGAGCTGACCTTGGAGAACGATTTTTTAGAAGGTGCGCTCACCAAGGCGGGACTGCTGAGCGTAAAGCGATGATCGACCCGAAGCACGATCTTTCCATTCAAAAGCAAGCGGAAGTTATGGATATCAGCCGCAGCACTGTCTACTACGAGCCGCGCCCGATCTCGGCTGAGGATCTGTGGCTGATGCGGCGGATTGACGAACTGCATCTCAACTATCCCTTTGCCGGCAGCCGGATGCTGCGCGACTTGCTCTGGCAACAAGGCCTGGAGGTTGGTCGCAGGCACATAAAAACGCTGATGAAAAAGATGGGAATCGAGGCCATCTACCGCAGGCCCAACACCTCAAAACCCGCACCAGGACACAGGATTTATCCGTATCTGTTGCGCGGACTGGCCGTCACCCAGCCCAACCAGGTCTGGGCCATGGACATCACCTACATCCCCATGGCGCGCGGATTCATCTATCTGGCCGCGGTGGTGGACTGGTTCAGCCGCAGGGTGCTGAGCTGGAAGCTTTCGATTACGATGGATGTCTCGTTCTGCATCGAGGCGCTCGAAGAAGCCCTTTCCAAGAATGAAAAACCAGAGATATTCAACACCGATCAGGGCAGCCAGTTTACCAGCGAAGCGTTCACCGGGCAGCTAAGGAAGAACGGAATCGCCATCAGCATGGACGGCAGAGGCCGCTGGCGCGACAATGTATTCGTCGAGCGAGTGTGGAAGTCGATCAAGTACGAGGAGGTCTATCTTCACGCTTACGAGACGGTTCTCGAGGCCAGGACGCTGATCGGTCGCTACCTGGAGTTCTACAATTCCATCAGACCGCATTCCAGCCTGAAAGCGCTCACGCCCGATCAGGTCTACTTCAACCGCCTGCCGGATACTCTGGCAGCCTAAAAACAACAACAAGAACTTCCACTAAGAAAAAAGCAAAAACTGTCCGAACTACCGGGACCACCACAGTTGGCCAACTTAGGTCAGCGGCCTTGGTGCGGTCATCCCTAAATTGACGGTACTCTTTGAAGCTCGTTGTTGTTTCCAGCTGCGATGCTGGCATTCCAGATCAAGATTGAAGCGGAAAGAATATAGACCAGAGATGTTGCGCTTAGGCAGGCTCCCATGCCAAAACGCTGGGAACCAGCAGCAATTGCAAGTGGCGCGACGCCACCCCCGAGCCAGCCCAAGGAATTCATGATGCCCACCGCAGTGGCCCTGCGCTCGGGACGCACTACATCGTATAAGGAAGCCCATATATTTGACTCGTAGATTCCCTTGCAGAAACCGAAGCCGATCATGCCCAGGATAAGAACCTGAACCGAGAGGGTCCAGCCAGTGAGAAAGAGGAATGGCATGCCCGCCAGTAGGCCGAATGCCTGGGTTCTCATGCGGCCGCCACGGTCTTTGCGCGCAAGCAGATCGGCGAGAACACCGCCCAAAAGCACACCGCCCACTGAAGCAGCCTGCAGATAGATCGTGGCGTTTACGCCGGCCATGGAAAGGCTCATGTGAAACTTGCTGAAGAGGAACGAGGGCAGCCAAACCATAAAGACCATGGCAACAAAGTTGGCTCCGATAAAGGCGACAATGAGGCGGAGCACAAGAGGCGAGGCCAGGATCTCAGCGAATGTATCGCGCAGTGAAGTGCGAAGAGACTGATGCACTGGCTTGGCGGGCAGAGTGGCAGGGGCTGTGAGCGGTGGCTCCCTGAGGAAGACGAGCAAAACGAAAAACAGGCACAGGCCCAGACTGCCGAAGCAGATGAAGTTGGTGCGCCAACCGAAGTACTCTCCGAGGACAGAGGCCAGCACGCCGCCGCCCACAGTACCAGCATAGACGGCTGACTGATGCACCGCCATGGCGCGGGAGCGGGTTTCTGGGCCGTGATAGCCGCTGATGAGCGACATGGCGGCGGGAAAGTAAACAGCCTCTGCAATGCCGCCTAATGCGCGAAGGACAGCGAGCTGCCAGTATTGCCGCGCCAGGATTGTTGCGGCGGTCACGCACAGCCAGAAGACGAGACCGGCAAGGATGAGCCATTTTCTGGAAAACCGGTCGCCAAGCAAGCCGGCGACGGGACCAAAAACCGCGTACATCCACATGAACGAAGAGCTCACCAGTGCCAGTTGCATGTCAGAAAGATGAAACTCGACGCGCAACAAGGGAAACAAGGCGAAGATCGCCTGCCGGTCCGCATAGTTGAGGAAGCATATGAACCACAGCATTGCGATGACGTACCACTTGTAGTTCTTCTGCATCGGGATTGCGGACATGAGTCGACTATTCCATTCGCTTGGTTCGCCGGTTTCGATCGAAACACAGGTGCCGGTAAAGCATCGATTACTAAACCTCATTCATTATGCTACCTACAGTACTATTTACTGTTCCGCGTGCAAGCACTTCCGATGCAATGGACCTAAGACTTGGCAGAGTACAACTCCACGGATTTGATTTGTCGTTGTGTGCGCCAAAGTGGAAGTACAGGTCGTGAAAGATTGCATAGAGCTTCTCATAGACAAGGTTTTCTTCTGCAACCGGCTCATAAGTGCGAAATGGCGGACAAAGAAGATTCTGTCCTTCTTCGACGGAAGCAATGTTATCGGAGACGAGAAATGCGAAAATGGCTGCGCCCAAGCCGGTCACATCGTCGCACGGCACCAGCACGGGCTTGTTGAGAACATTCGCATAGACTTGGTTAAGTACGGCGTTCATGCGAGGGATTCCACCACCGTTGATGACCCTCCGCACCGGCGTTCCATATTCTTCCATGCGTTTAAGGATGAGACGAGTGTGGAAAGCAGTGCCTTCGATGGCAGCAAAGAATTCATCCTGGGCGGTGTGGGAGAGGTTCCAGCCAAGTGTCATTCCACGCAGAGCCGGGTTTGTAAGTACGGTGCGATCCCCATTGTCCCAACAAAGGCGCAAAAGACCGGTTTGCCCGGCACTGTACTTTTCAAGGCCAACGCTGAGGGATTGGACCGTCGATCCAGAACGGCGCGCAATGGCGGCGAACAAATCGCCCACCGCTGAGAGTCCAGCTTCAATACCAACATGGCTGGGATGAACTGATCCGGGTACGACACCAGAGACACCAGGGATAGGCCGAGTCTCATCAGTCATGGCCATGATGCATGTGGATGTGCCGACGACATTGACGACGTCGCCCATGCGGATGTTGGCGCCGATCGCATCCCAATGTGCATCGAGCGCGCTGGCGGCAATGGGGATTCCTACACGCAAGCCGAGCCGTGCGGCCCATTGCTTGCACAGATCGCCGGCGTGTTCACCCGAGGTTCGATAGACGCCGCTCAGTTTCTCGCGAATGCCGGCGAAGAGCGGATCTACGCGGGTAAGAAAGTCCTGCGCGGGAAGACCGCCCCACTGTTCACTCCACATCCACTTGTGGCCCATTGCACAGACGCTGCGAGTGATAGCCCGGGTGGTCGTGATTCCACACAGGGTAGCAGCAACCATATCGCAGTGCTCAAGCGCGGTAGCAAACTGCTGCCGCCTGGATGGATGATGGCGCAGCCAATGCAGTACCTTGGCCAATCCCCACTCCGAAGAGTAGACGCCCCCGCACCAGCGAATCGCTTCAATATTCTCGCGATGGGCGGCGGTGGTAATCTCTTCTGCTTCGCGCCAGGCGCGATGATCGCACCATAAGTAGTAGTCATCAAGCGGCGCGAGATTCTCGTCAACCATCACCACGCTGGATCCCGTGGTGTCGATTGCCAGCGCCTCAATCAGTTCTCCGTGGACGGAGCTGCATTCGAGCGCCAGGTGCATGGCTATTTCCAGGGCGGCCATGTGGTCCTCGTGCTTTTGCGTTGCGAGTTCTGGATCGTGGCCACGGTTCAGCGGGTAGTCCGCGCTTCCCATGCCCAGGCGCCCCGCGTGTTTTTCAAAGATTGAAACCCTTACGTTTAGCGTGCCAAAGTCGACACCAGCGACGAGCGGCATTGTCTTTCCTTCCCTGCATGAGGCGGTCTTTCACTCCGCATCAATTAAGCATGTGCCACTGGTTCCGAGTCTGCAATCCGCAAGATCCATTTCTTGAACCACTCTTGATTTTCGTGGATCTGTTTTGCCCTCTGCGCCGAGACCGGCAGTTGATAGGCCGCCGTGGCAAGGCCGCGCGCTTCAGCGATTGCTTTGAGCCCCCACGGGACGGGGAGAATATCAATTTTGGCGATGAATTCGTTCAGCTTTTCGATGGCCGCTTGAAAGGCTTCGCTGCGGGGACTGTTTGTAAACAGCGGGTGGATCACCTCAGGCAATACGCAAGCCACTCCAGAGACAACGCCGTCACAGATACCTTCAGTGATCGCTTGTGCCAGAACGCCATCGTTGCCTATGATGCGCGAGGAATCGATCCGTTCCTGTGTAAGTGCTCGGAGAATGTCGAGAGAACCGCTGCTATCCTTGATGCCAATTACGTTGTCGCACTCACTTATGAGAGCTGTAGCCGTGGCTGTTTCGAAGCCGGTGGTGAACTGAGGCAGATTGTACAGCATAATAGGTGTGGGCAGCTCTGAAGCGGCTGTGCGGACAAATGCTGAAACGTCATCCTGGGCGTAGGGGAAGAAGTAAGGCGCCGGCATCAACAACCCAATTGCACCTGCTTCCATTCCTGCACGTCCCAATGCCAGAGTATCGCGCAAACTTGCCGCACCAACTCCGCACAAGAACTTTGCCTCGCCCGGGAGCGTAGCTTTGGCAACGTGTAGGCAATGCTTCAATTCAGCCAATGAAGAGAAGCAATATTCTCCGGTTGCACCGTTGATTGCGAAATTGTGAATGCCTTGCGCTAGCAAGAATTCCAATTGACGCACCATGGCCGCTTCATCAAGATCTCCTTGTGCGTTTCTGGGCGTAAGTACGGCGGCGTATATTCCCTGGATCAACTTTTTAGTCATTTCGTTCTCCGTGCATTTCTTAAATAGTTCGTTCTGGCAGCGCCTGGCCCGGCTGCAAACAGCGGGACCGCGCCCCACGCACTGGGATGAATACAGGCGGGTACGAAACATATTCCGCTCATATGCACCTGATCCCTCACAAGCACTTATCACAGCAGAATCAGTATATGCATAATGTCGTCTATGTGTCGACAATAAATTATGGAAAAGTGGAATTAAGGGCCACCCCCCAATAGCTCGAATGATCATGAGCGAGAAAGTCCTGATCATTTGTAAAGGAAGCGTACACGGCCCACGGAAGGAGGGCCAGTCATCCAGGTTCGAGACGGCAAAAGGATTGACTTAGTTGGAGCTTAAAACAGGTTACGGCAATCGCTCAAGAAGCGAAAGGGTGGTATATCTCCATGAACGCCGGAATACTGTTTCTGATCGATGCCTCGCGCTTGTGCTGGTCAAATTCCTCCAGCCTTTCCCGCTGGCTCTCCTGCAGGTGCGGGGAGATGATTTGCACGGCTGCCGCTGCATCCTTATGCTCGATAGCATCCACCAAATCTTTATGTTGCAAGTAGATACGATCAAGGTCGGCGGCATTGTGGCCCTGTTTGCGCATTGAAAAAATACGCATCAGAAGGCGAGTCTCATTGACCACCTTATGAATTCTGGCGTTTTGTGAGAGGCCAATCAGCAGTGCGTGGAAGCTGAAATCGGCGGCAATGAAGCGGGTCATCTGGTCAGCATTGAGTGCTGTCTCGCCGGACTTTTCCAATTCGTCCTTCAAAACCAAAATGGCATTTACCAACTGACCCAGGCGCTCCTTGTCGTCCGGTCGCATCAGGCCAAGCCGTGCCACCTTGCTGAGGGCATAGATCTCCAGAGCCTCCCGTAACTCGCAGAGGTCCAGAATATCTTCACGTGTAAACTGCACTACAAAAACGCCACCGCCTTGATTCTGTTCTAGTAAGCCCTCTGCGATAAGTTGGCTAATTGCTTCACGAATGGGGGTTCGGCTGCTGCCGAGTTCTTTGGCTAAATCCAGCTCAGAGATTGCGCTGCCAGCCTTGAGATCACCATTGGCTATCTTGCGATGGATGCACATGTATGCACGATGCCGAACCGATGAGGTTGGCGACGCATCGAGGATCTTTCGTTTTCTGCCCATACTGTATAACGTAATCATACAGAACGGATACATATTATCAAGGGCATACTGCGCAAGCCCATCCAAACAGAAAGGAGTGAATATTTCCCCGCCGAAAGCAGTGAGCGAACCCCTGTCCGGTCTCGATTCCAACACCTAACCTATTGTATTTAATAACTATTGAAAGATGCGGGAGTCGGATATTTATGACTGCCAATCGACTCCAGCATCAATATAGGGTTGGGCAGGGTGCCTAATAGGGTTGGGCAGAGAACCTAAAGAACGCCCAAAAAGAGCGAAAGTCGGATGCCGAAACGAAGCAACTGCAGATTATTTGACCCTGTCTCTTTTCCACCTCGGCTTGCGCTGTGGACGTTTAGACGGATGAGAGATGTTTAATCTATCAATCACTTACATGCGCCTGCATATTAATCCAATCTGACATCGATGACAGAATATCCGTGCAGGTTGATTCAGACGATAAGGGAGGTTGATGAGTTATGTCGACAATAAGTAGCACAAATGAAAACAATAATGTTTTATTTGTAGACAATTTGAATACTCTAGGAGTATGTCGGGAATAGATTCCGTGCATCAACAAAAGTATTTCGTTGATTCCTAACCTTTTCTAAAATACTGTTCATGGGAAAGAGTTTCCGCTCCGACGACCTGAACCAGTCGCTTCTGTTGCCTCCTTCGTTGC
>JARLJJ010000293.1 GCA_031291275.1 Formivibrio sp. | reverse complement strand
CGATCATCTCATGCTCGTTGCCGGGTACGCCAGGACCAATACCCTGCCCATCCAAACAGCAACACGCCGAGAACCATGTCAATTGGCTGCCAGTGCTCCCGGTGCATCCTGACCGGCAGAACCGGGTTCAGCAGCAGAGCAACAGCCAGGAAAGCCCACATCCAGCCCCGTGGCCCCGCCTGATACACCCGCACCGCCCAATAGACCCCGCCCACCGTTGCCGCCGTCCTCAGTGCCATGTAAAAGCCGTAGGGATGCCTCCCCTCTGCGGCAACCAGCAGGAAGATTGCCACCAGCACGGTGAGCGTAACTTCCCAAACCCGTTTACTGTCCATGAAAGCACCTCCGCTGAGATCATTATCAGGGTACGTTCCGCCACCGATACTGGTCGAACAAGCCGGTAATCATCGTGTACTGGTGGATATTTCGAATTGTGCAAGACCGATTGCGAGGTTGAGTTGTCTTGAAGAGAAATGATGGCCAAATATTGATAATTCACGGGCATCAGGATTCCCATCGGACACGAATTGAGAAAATGCTTTTCCAAGCTCCCAATAGGGAGACAATCGTTCGCGCTTCTTTGGGTCAGAGTCGAGATTAGCGTTCCATGCTCTGCCATAGACCTCAAAACGCTCACAGATTGTTGAGTAATCAAAACCCTTGAGAGCACAGTAAGACTCGATGCCGTTGTTATAGTGCATACTTACTAAATTGAATCCACTATGATTGGCAGACATAGATTGAAGATTTTCATCCACCAAAAACAAATTCAGGAATAGAAGTTCGTCTCGGAACAGTTCCTCGCTTACAGGATTAATTGCAAAAGCTCGCAAGACATCGAGTTCGTCCTGGCTTGCAGGAATAAACGCAAACTGTAGCAATTCGCCGGCAAGTGAATAGGCATCAACGGACTTTTTTATCCGACCATTTGCTTTCGGTTGGTCACTGGGAGCGGGCTCGGTATCCTGAGGCGATACGTGGCGGGCGATTTCGGAACTGGGCTCACTACTCCGGCGTGTTGCACTGGAACACACTGGCTGCTGTTTCGACATGGGTATCGATCCTTGCGAGAATTCTATACAAAATGGCGTCCAGGGTCGATGGAGGAAAGCCGTAGTCCACTCGCGCCAGGGCAACTGTAATGGAAATCAAACGCTATGATCCCGGTGAGCCTCAGACGGCTTGCAGACGCCTTTTGTGCGTCCGGGCCGGCATAGCGGCGCAACTCTCGAACATGCAAGCGGAATGAGGCTTTCTGAGCCTTTGTGCGGCT
>JARLJJ010000292.1 GCA_031291275.1 Formivibrio sp. | reverse complement strand
CGGGCCGCGATCATTCGTGGCAGGCCCGTTGCAGTCGCGATCAAAGGCCGACGCATCGCACCCCGTGGGGCTCGGGGCGATGGAAGAGGACATAATGTAAAACGATGCCAGAGACGGGACGCATCCCCCTGCCCGGACCGTTGCGCAACGGCCCGGGCAGGATTTACGTGGGGGCCGTGCGACCGATTTCGGGGGGCCATCGGTCAGCGCCGAAGCTGATTGGTCAGGCCGCGTGGGCAGATTGCAATGTTGCCTGAACGGCTCGTATTGGAGGGTTCCTGACTGTCGGCTTTCGTCGGGGGCGGTTTGATCAGCGCCAGCCATCTGGTAAAGGTTTACCCGGATTGAGCAGCGGTCCGTTGGGCAAATGATTCTGTACGCGCTCCGCCGCCCACTTGTCCTTCATCCGGGCGAAGCTCGCCTCGATTGCAGCCAAATCATAGTGGGCCCGCGCCGCCGCGACAGCATTTTGCCATGCGCCTGCGCCCACGCCGTTGGGCCGTCCTGAATAAAGCGGGACTTTGCGCTCATAGGAATAGGCCCGCTTCATCACCTCAAGCATGGCGTGCGGATCGCTGCCGAGCCAGGCGTTGATCGGACCACCCAGAGTCGCAGTGAACGAACCACGCAGTGCAGCTTCGCCATCTGGAGAGCCCAGCCTCGCCCAAGGCTCGCTGCGCACCTGCCAAAAATAATACCAGAATGACGCGCGCAGCATATTGCCTTGCCGCAAAAGTGCAGCGATCGCCAGAGGCAAGGAAAAGGGATTGACCAGATCAGGGCGGCTCGTGATCAGATCGGCGGCACGGTTTTGCTGCAGCATCGACCCGGACTGCAGCCGCATAAGGACAGCCTCTGTCGGCATATCGTCTGGCGCCGCAAATTCGTCGCCGGCAATTTGAGCTGTGTCGCCAAATCCTGGAAGGACCTGTTTAAAATTCAGGCAGTCGTCTTGGCTTCCCCGCCAGATGCTACCGTCGCCCACTCTGTCAATGTCTTGATCATTGGCATAAACTGCCCGGACAAAATCCAGAATTGCGGCTGGTGGGGCACTTGCACTGGGGATTTGCTCTGTCGGACCCGTTGATACGCTGCAACCAATAAGGCGCCCCTCCACGGATTGACCCGGCGCTGGTTCACCGCTCTGCTGTAAAGTCAGCGTGATTGGATAGGGCTGCGCATTGGACCAGCCAACAAAAAACCAGCCGAACGCACCTGCCGGGGCATGAAAGGCATCAATGGCAAAGCGCCCGGACTCCAAGGCAGGTAGTTCCACCAAACCAGGCTTTTTTAGGGTCGCGACATGCGCCGCCCTGACTGCATCGCGCGCCTTGGCCATGTCTGCCGCTACACCCGCTGCACTCGACGATTGCAGCCAATTTCGTGAATTGAGCCCAACCAGCGGCGATTCCGGGTCAAGCGGTGTTTGCTTCAAGACCTCAATGGCCCCCAAAAAATCTCGAATTGCGACCCTCTGATCAGCATCCAGCGCACGTACGTATGCCAATTTTTCTGGTTGCGCCGCGCAGTTGGCTTCCAAATTTCGCAGGGTTGCCAACGCGGCAACTTTCGCTTTCGATGGTGATTGCGGTGTAGCGCGCCCGGTCCTTAAATCTAAGCCGCCCTGGTTGTCAGGCTCATCACGCGCCTCGACCAACGATGGCCATTCTCGATGAAGTGATACGGTGCATGCATCGACATCAGATTGCAGGGATAGTGCCGAAGCAGCTGCGAGAATTAGCGTAATCATCCTGCAAAAGTAGCTTCGGGCAACACAAAATTACAAGCCCAACCGACATTTATCGCAAATCGCAGGTTTGGCTGCATAAGGTAGCGGAACATGAACGGAACTCGTTAGCTCGTCATTTGATGCGCATCAAAGCATCATAGCGCCCCGGACGGAGGGAAATAACTGTATTCGGACCGAATTTTTATCGCGAGGGGGAATGGCGACTTTTATGGGTTTGCCCATTGCCTCTTAATGACAGCAACTGGGGCGACTCCGGCCATACGACTTCGCATCAAGCAGCGGCTCGAATTTGTCCACGCTGCCGAGTGCGGCGATGCCAGTGCCGAAGATCTGTCCCTGCCGAACGGCCGCCTTGGGCACCGGGCCCAAGGCATTCGATCAACTGGAAACAGGGTCGCCGAGATCGGCCACGGCGTCCGGCGCGCGTTTTTCGCGGGCGCGGCGGTTGG
>JARLJJ010000291.1 GCA_031291275.1 Formivibrio sp. | reverse complement strand
GCTCAAGGAGCACGGTGTCGCTGGTACTGGCCTGGAATTGAACGTCTGCAGCGACGAATCCGTGACCGCAGCCCTGGCTGCAATCACCGAGCAGTTCGGCGCGCCGACCATTCTGGTGAACAATGCGGGTATCACCCGCGACAATTTGATGCTGCGCATGAAAGATGATGAGTGGCATGATGTCATCGACACCAACCTCAACAGCCTCTATCGGTTGTCCAAGGGTGTGCTGCGTGGCATGACCAAGGCGCGCTGGGGTCGAATCATCAGTATCGGTTCAGTGGTAGGTGCCATGGGCAATGCTGGCCAAGTAAACTATGCAGCGGCCAAGGCGGGTCTCGAAGGTTTCAGTCGCGCCCTGGCTCGTGAAGTTGGCTCGCGCTCGATCACGGTCAACTCGGTGACACCAGGCTTCATCGACACCGACATGACCCGTGAATTGCCGGAAGCGCAACGTGAAGCCTTGCAGGCCCAGATCCCTCTGGGCCGTCTGGGTCAGGCTCAGGAAATCGCCAATGTGGTGGCTTTCCTGGCGTCCGAAGGTGCAGGATACGTGACCGGCGCGACTATCCCGGTCAACGGCGGCATGTATATGTAAGTAAAATGTGACGGGTTGATTCAAAAAAATGTCATACGAGCTGTCTAAAATCCGTTATAAAGCTGCAACCAAATTCTAGGCAGGGGGGCGGTGTGATCGGGGAGTGAAGCTTTCAGCTTGAAATGCAGCACTCTTCCTATAAACTTACACACCGGCCAGCTGCCTGACATATGTCCATTAGGAGTGAAAACAAGGTATGAGCACCATCGAAGAACGCGTCAAGAAAATCGTCGCCGAGCAACTGGGCGTTAAAGAAGAAGAAGTGACCAACACCGCTTCCTTCGTAGAAGATCTGGGTGCCGATTCCCTTGACACCGTTGAGCTGGTGATGGCTCTGGAAGAGGAATTCGAGACCGAAATCCCTGACGAAGAAGCTGAGAAGATCACTACCGTTCAAGCTGCTATCGATTACGTCACTAAGCACCAAGCTTAAGATCTTGTAATCGTCGCTTCTTGTCATGGAAAAAACCGCACTGCCTTTGCCGGCGTGCGGTTTTTTCTTTAGAAGAGATGTAAAGAGTTGTTCCTAGAATAAGGAGAGCGCTGTGTCGCGTAGACGCGTCGTGGTCACCGGTATGGGTATGCTGTCGCCACTGGGTACGGATGTGC
>JARLJJ010000290.1 GCA_031291275.1 Formivibrio sp. | reverse complement strand
TTGATGACCACGTTGGAGCGATGCAGGTTCACGCCTTCGGAAAGCACTTCCGTACAAACCAGAATCCGGTAATCGTCGCGCGGGTGGAACGCGTTCGCGTCAAAGTTAGCGATCACGGCCTTATGCGCAGATTCGTCCGACTGCCCTGAATAGCAAAGGACTTGCGAATCAACCTGCTTGGCAATTTGAGCGGTCAGATAGACTGCTGTTTCCTGCGATTCCGTAAAGATGATGAGCTTGTTCTTTTTCAGCAACGCTTGGCTGGTGAGAATATCGTGGAAAGCCTCCCACTTGGGATCACGATGGACGGCCTTCCAAATCGTCTGAATGCGCTTCAGCGTCTTCAGGTCAGCAGCCAAATCTTTAATGAATTCGGGCGTGAAATCCTTAGCGTCCAACCGCTCGGCTTTATCTTCGGCGAGCAGAGTTTCAATGGCGTCCTGACAGTCCTCATCCAGTAGTTCAAAAATCTTATTGATGTGCTTCTTGCTGATGTAGACGTGGCCTTTGTGGAACTCGCCAATGACCCGCTCGTAAGAATGTATGAAGCGGTCAAGCGTCAGGCGAAACGCATGGAAGCTGCTCTCAAGGCGTTTCACCATGAGAATCTTCATAAACTTTGCAAGGTTGTGCTGACCCTGAATTTCGCCGCCAGTATCCCCACCCTCGTAGTAGGTCAAGGGGCGATAACGGGCGAATTTGAATTCGGATGCAATGAGCCGGGTTGTTTCGTCAAACACCTGGCTCTCAACTGCATTGAATTTGTAGAACAGCGGCTGCGGGTCTTCAACGGCGGGAAAGCTAAGTCCCTGCTGGAGCATATCCTCACCGTAATACTTCTGAATTTCGGTTCTGGTGCGCCGGATCATCAGGTACTTGAGCACCCGCTCGCGGGTTGCCTTTGCGTTTGCCTGCACGACCTGAAAGTAGCGTTCCCTGTCGTTTTGCCGGTCCAGCCCTTCGAGCTTTCTCTCCAGCGCGGAAAAGAATGCTTCAAGGTTGCGCAAATTCGGTATCGTGCTGTTTTTGCCGTTTTGAAAGAGTTTGATTTGGCTGAGAATATCTCGCGGGCGGTTGTTCAGCGGCGTGGCGGAAATCAGGATCACACGCTTTCCACGGCAGATTTGGGCCAGTGTTTCGTAGGTTGTATTCGTTTCGGTGCGGAACCTGTGCGACTCATCTATGAACACATTGGTGTACCGCGACAAATCGCGCGTTAGCAGGTCGTCAATTTTGCCAATAGATACGAAGTCTGTTTGGCGCACCTGGAAATCGCCAAAGACATTGGGCCATGAACCGCGCTTTTCCCGGTCCAATAGTTGCGGCGGGGCAATGACCAGATTGCGGCCATCTAGCTGTTGAGCAAGCAGCGCCGACATATATGTTTTGCCCAGGCCGACAACGTCGGACAGGAATACGCCGCCATACTCATCAAGCACCTTCCGCGCATTCAGGACAGCTTCCTCTTGGTACTTGAGTTTCTTGAAGCCAACCGGAACATAGATGTCATCAAGCTCAGATGGGCGATTCAGTTCATTGCGGAAGTATTCGTACAGCAGTTTCAGGTAAAGCTCATATGGGCTGAACTCCGCATAAGGAGATCGGGTGACGATAGCCTCTTCGTAGGGCTTCGTTACTTCAACCGCTATATCCCAAAGTTCATTAAACTTGGCAATGGCGAAATCGTAGTCCGACCGATTCTTCAGTTCGACATTGAACTCAAGGTTTTCTGCGAGACCAGATTGAGTAAGATTGCTCGACCCCGTGATGACGCGCCCTTTATCCCTATCGCCCTCAATGAAAGTCATGATATAGAC
>JARLJJ010000289.1 GCA_031291275.1 Formivibrio sp. | reverse complement strand
GATTTCGTCCGGGCCTCGTCCAGCTTTCGGATAATTCCCGGCCAAAAAGTTCACAACGGACGTTAGGAGTCCGGCGTGCCGTCTGGAACGGGCTTTGTTACGTCCGCCTCTTGCCCTGGCAAGGAGAATAGCGTCCCGCAGTTAATCCGCCTTCACCCTACCATTGCTATGGCGCTCTCACGCCCTCGAAAGACTGCAAGCCGCCCAGCAAATTCTGCTTGGGGTCAAACTCAATGTTCCGGTCGTTGGGCGTCGGATTAAAATAATAAGTGAACTGCGCCAAGTCGCCGTAAATTTTGCCGTAACGCGCGCTTACGACATTGCCATTTTCATCCAATTTCGTGCGAACACGAAAATAAAAGTTTCGCTTTGGATTCGTCGCCTCCGTTTGAGCCAATGCCGGCTGATAACCGTCAACAGGAGCTTCATGCGAAGACCGCAAGCCGCTACCCGTTTCGGCATCCGGCACAGTAAATTCTTGGATGCCGTCGCCGGGCTTCGGAAAACTCACGGACAAGATGTAGCCGGATTGCGGGTCTGTGTGCTTCTCCGTGAAGAACAAGTCTGCATTGACTCCCTTTCCATAAGGGCCGACCCAATCTCCAACCATCAAGTCATAGCCAATGTCTTTGTTGAGTTCTGGCAATCGCAAACTGGTGATGCTCTTGGCATACATGGCAATCGGTTTGCCGACTTTTTTGAGCAACAGCGTGATGGTGGGATTCCACTTTACCGCATCATAGGGAAGTCCAAGATCACATTCCGACCCGGTTCCATAGTACCCTTCTTTTTCAACCCTAAAGGCCAGCTTGTATTCCACATAATTGAAAGTTGAAGTGGCGTGGCTGGCTTCAAATATGCCGTTCGTACCGGTGGTTCCTTCAATTTCAACCGTGTCATTGTTGGTAAAGTAGCCTACTTTCACGTCTGCTCTCTCCACCGACAATCCGTTCTCGTCAACCACTTTTACCGTTGCCTTCCATTCGTGCTCGGCGGCGCTGGTTTGGGCAAACCCACCATTGACCGCCAGAACAAACAAGGTCAGAAAAAAGAGTTTTTTCATAATTATTTCAAGTTTCCAGTCGTTACGAATGTGTCAAACAGTGGATGAGTGAACGTGTAGGCCATTTGAACGAAGTCCGAATGGTGCCACTTGCCAGCTTCACCGCCGGTTCGGTCTAATGACCAACCGTTTTGGAACTGAATGGTATTCATGTTGAAGTTGTGCTCCGTCAAAATTCTTGGCGGTGATAATCTGGGGATTGGATTCGCCCCCGCCACCTCCGACAGGGCCGGGATGGCATCGGACAGGATGCGGTTGCGGTTGGCTTGCGCGTAGGCACTGCCGCTTGGGCCATAGAGGGCGAGATCGGCGGTGCCCCAATTGCTGGAACTCAGACTAAAAAACGCATTCGTCATTAGTTGTGAGTTGGGAATGGCCAGGGCTTGCGCTGGCGACGTGAAAGCTGGCAGACCATTACTGATGTAAAGATAGGGCGGATAGTAGTTCATCTGCCAACCGCCGTGTGAACTGCCTAAAAACCAATCTTGGGAACAGGTGCCTTTGCCTTTCTCCTGCCAATACCAAGTGTAGGTGCCGAACGGTATCCCGAACGGCCAGAAGTCCGTCACTTGGGTCATCACCTTGCCCAGCACACTGGATGGCGGATCGTTCGTGTAGGTGCGCAGCACCTCCTCCCCGGTGGAATAAAAATTGTAAACATCCACATTGCGCAGATTGCCCAGCCGGTTATTCCAGAACAGCGTGCTCCGGGCGTCGGTGGAAGGGAATAATTTATACCAGTCGCTGGCATACAGCCGGTTCGTGTATGGCGGCCAGTCGTTCAGCCCGGTGGAATAAATCATGAAGTTGGTGGTGGCGCTGGAATCAATGGCTTCAATTGGCACGGCGGAATCCATCATAAAATACTGGCTGATGGGGGCGTTCCAATCGCTGATGGCGCTCAATACCACCATGTTGCCCAAACTGTGCGCCGCCACCACCACCGGCCCGGAACTGGTCAGGCTGGCGATGAAATTCGCCAGATTGGGGGCGGTCGCAAACGCGTTGACGACGTTGGTGTGATAATTGGGCGTCAACGCATTATAAAAGGGTGGCGTGCCCTTGCTCTCAGCCCCCTCCCACGTCACCGCCCAAAACTTGGCGTGCGAGCCGGACCAGTACATCCGCTTGAACATGTCCGCCGCCACGCCGCGCGCTTCATTCGTGTTCACATTGTAGCCGTGCAAGAATACGAAATTCTTGTCAATGGTATCCGGTTCATTGGGCACGCTCGCATCCGTCAGCCGGTCGGCGGGCGCAATGTCATTCGAGTCCAGCATCAAATTTTTATGCCGGAACATCTGCTCCACGCCGCTGATGCTCAAATAAAGCTGTGTCTGCGCAATCTGGTTGGTGCCGTGGTAAATCGTCAGCACCAGCGGTTGGGTGGTGTTCGTGGCGGCTTCCACGAGCAGGATGCCTCCATTATTGGTCGCAATATTACCTATGAAATAAGATGGCAAAGCAACCCCGGTTGGCATGACCGGAAAAGCCACCCCCCAAGTGGCAAGTGTGCCGGATTCGTTGGTGTCCAGCAGGTAATTCATGTAGTTCGTCGGGGTCAAGTCCGTGGCAAGGAATCTTAAAACGCCGTCGGCCTGGCTCAAAACAAACTGGTAGGCGGGGTCATTATAGTTGATACCCGCGCTCAAGGAATTGCTTTGGAACAAACTGCTAATGTTGAGATAGACGGGGAACCAGTCCACCAAGTCACGGCGTCCGTTAACGTGATAATTGTGTTCCCACGAACTGTAGCCGTTGATTGGATTTATGTACCCGTATGACCCAGCCCAACGACTGCCGTCACCTTGCGCGCCTTGGCCAGGGATGCCAAAATTCCCGCCCGTGTCTCCGGCGTCTTGGTCATCATTGGCCCAAATAACACCCTCACGCACTTTTTCACCAAACACAACATTCCCAATGGCTTCCGACGATTTTCCGCCCCGTCCTGCTTTGTTGCATGGCTGGCGGTCGCCTCTCTGAGGGCGGCGTTGTGG
>JARLJJ010000288.1 GCA_031291275.1 Formivibrio sp. | reverse complement strand
GAGCTTTTGATTCAGGCGCCAGTCATCTTGGACATAGGCTCCGGAATACTTGTGGGTGAGCGCATGCTCAGTAAAAGTGGACATCGACACGGAGTTCGCCCCGGCCAGATTTGAAGCGGTGGTCGGGTTAAGCAGCATTTGGGCGATACCCGTTGTGCCGTCGGTTTGCCCATACACTGAGGTGTACGTTCCGCCAAATGTGAATGCACCGCGCGACTGCGGCGGTTGGGTATAGGGAAACTGAATGAATTGCTGCTCAAAGCCTACTTTGATGGTGTGCGCTCCGCGAACGATTGTAAAGTCGTCGTTGAGCTGCGGGGTGGTGCCGAATTTGTTGCTGGGCAGGTAGTTGAACGATCCGAACGAAGTCAGCGAGCCTACATAGAATTCCGGGAGCCCGCCATTGGTTGGATACTGAGACACCCCCTGAATTCCAAATTGCGCAGGAATTCCAAGCGTGTTGCCGTTCGGCTGAATCCAGAGTACATGCTCCCTGTTCAGTCCCAGACGCAGGTCGTTAACCATCGTTGAGTTGAAAGTATGCGTCTCGCCAATCGATATGTTCTGAGAGCGATCGAAGAAGTTGCTTTGCGATGAAGAGTTGCCGCCATCTGCATAGCCCTTCTGGTAGGTGGTAAAGATGCCGGGGTGATATTGCGTATGTGCGTTGTAGCTGTAGCGGGCAAACAGATAGTCTTTTTGCCCGATTACCTGATCAACCCGGGTATCGAAGCTGTTGTAGGTATCCGAGTAAGGTGGCGATGTGATGTAGTTGCTTTGCAGTTGCGTGTTGGTGGGAGGAGGCAGAAGGTTCAACAGCGCAACCGCATTGGGGTCGATCCGCGTAGTGGGTATCTGGTTGCCCGGGAACGGCGTCCGTACATAGCTGCTCCCGAAAGGGGTAGTAGTCGCAGGATCGAGAATCGTTCCCTTCGGATAGACCACGCCCGAAGTATCTGCAGGATTGTTGCCTGTCTGCAGAGTAAGCAGATCGCTGAAATCCGTGT
>JARLJJ010000287.1 GCA_031291275.1 Formivibrio sp. | reverse complement strand
TCACATCTGTGGAGTGCTTGGAGAAGTTGTTTGGTGTCATGCAGTTAACGTCAGTGGCCACCCAGGAGGCGTGCGTGGGTGCGTTGGACCACTTGGCTTTCAATGCGGACAAGAAGGTGCGGGGGCGAATGATGTCTTCAGGTGTGCTGGCGCGTGTGTTTGCTGCGATGGAGGCGCATTCTGCATCGGCGGGTGTGAATGTAGTAGGCTTGGGGGTGGTGAAGAACTTGGGAGTACCGCCAGAGCTTGCCCACGACATTCTCAGCCGCCGTGGCAGGTTGTTTTTGAATGCG
This sequence comes from Formivibrio sp., assembly GCA_031291275.1. Classification (GTDB taxonomy): domain Bacteria; phylum Pseudomonadota; class Gammaproteobacteria; order Burkholderiales; family Chitinibacteraceae; genus Formivibrio. Next base: position 1,885 of record JARLJJ010000287.1, on the reverse strand, counting down.
ATGGGCATACACCTGGCCTGTTTACCTGTGCAAGAAGCTGCTTTCGCCACGCTCAGGGCTCTGCTTGACTATTCACTGGCAATTTTCTTTCCTGTCGAGTTCTTGTTGGCGATGTTGAATCAGGAGGTGGCGTCTATGGCTGCTCATGTGGGTTCCCCGGCTGTGCAGGAGCACGGTTGCTGCACATTTGCCTCGCTGTTAAGAAGTGGGGTCGATCTTAGCCAAGCCTTCGTTTCATCAGGAGGGCTGGACAGAGTTCACGTGGCGATGGAACACCATATGAGCTCAGTTGCGTTGGCGCGACATGCATGCGCAGTGTTGTTGAAGCTGGACGTTTGTGGTGTGTCCATGCTTTTTCTTCTCCGGTTAGTCTTGAGCTAGTGTATCGGGCGATGGAGACGCACCCCGCTTCAGCTTCGATGCAGCAGTCTGCATTCGAACTGCTCGCAGCTGCATTTGTGAGTACAAGGGATCGACGGAGCTCTGCGACAGCAGCGCGTATGCTGAGAATGGACTTGGTGTTCGCCGCCATGGATCGACATCCAGCATCGAGTGAGATTCAGTGTTGTGGTTGCCGGCTCCTCTGTGAGGTAGAGGAGCATGGGGATGATGCAGGTAGGCGGATTGTTTCTGCCAGTGGCGGACTGCAGCGGGTCCTTACATTTATGAAGGACCACTCCGAAGATAGCAGTGTGCAAGTACCTCTGTATTGTTGCCTGAAGCAATTGACGCTGAAGTGGGAGAATCGCGCCCTCCTTATTTCATCTGACTGTGTGGGCTACATATACAAGGCGATGAGGAGATGGCCAGAGGAGGAGGTGCTGTGCGGCATTGGGTTTGATTTGCTGCTTGCTCTTACACGAGATGCTGATGCCCAGATGTTGGAGATGTTGTCTCGCGGTTTGGATCATTTGTATCGGGCGGTACATGGATGTCATGTAGTGGTTGTTGGGCTAGCGTGTGGGCTTCTTGAGCGAATTGCAGCACATCCAGAAACTGCGCTCAAGATCGTCACTACGGATGGGTTAAATCACGTCTACGCGATGATGGAGGCTCACATTGGAGAGGAAAATGTGCAGAAGGCAGCCTGTGATGTGCTGAAAAATCTTTCAAGCCATGGTGAAATTGGACTCACACTGCTGCCTCGGGGCCTGAATCTGTTGGGCAAAGTCGTGAGGAAGCACACAAACTGTGCAGCCGTACTGGAAAGTGCTGTTACTGTCTTACTAAACCTGACTGCGACTCCTCAAGGTCTATTGATGCTGAGGGAAGGTGGACGAGCGTTTTCCATACTGCAGCGAGCTAAGACAGCCCACCCTGGCGTTGCTTCCCTTGTGTCATGTGCCGACCTTGCAATGCGGGCGCTGTTGTAACCATGAGTATTCTTATTTTCCTCAGGCTTGTGTTTCCACGACTGTCCTTCTGCTCTCAAGTAATACAGTCTTGTTGTTCCCTGCTTCAAGTGTCATTCTTGGGGACACATCTGGTCTTCTGCCGCGGCTGAGACCCTGTGCCGTTAGGCCTGCGGGCATGCTATGAATAGTCTCGCTATCGGGCATGGTGCTCCTTATGAAAAATGTAATGTTTCAGAAGCACGGTGGCTCACTTCACGCAAGTCGTGCATATTGTGGGCTACTCTAGCCTGTCTGAGAACACATGCCGTGCTACCCAGTCCTCTTGAACACACGGATGAGGGTTTGTCATTGTTGGCACAGAGAGCCACGCCCACAGGCGCATAGACGTGTGTGTGTGTGCGTGTGTGTTATGCGATAAGGAAGCCACCAATGCCATACGTGAATGCAGCCACAATCCTCTTCCGCATAATGTCCTCGCTGCTGTACTCCGGCAGCTCGATCTGGAGGGGGTCACAAACACAAACAAAAAG
>JARLJJ010000034.1 GCA_031291275.1 Formivibrio sp. | reverse complement strand
GACCTGGCGGCGTCTGAAGGGAGAAAATCTATTGCCGAAGGTCGTCAGCGGTGTCAGATTCGCCGACGGCATCGAGGTCATCCACGCGCCGTCCCAGAACGCCGCCTGATCGCCCCGTCACCCAAATTCACCCATAGCTCACCAATTACCGGCGTTGGCTAGAGACAAATGGCTTGCAAGATTGCGTGCCCGCGAATAATCTTCAACCAGTAGTGCGGAGCCACCTGACACATATGCCCAGCGAGCGCACTCTTGGGAATTCTGCTCCGCCCGACACTGCTACCTTTGGGGGTCACGATGGCACAGATTGAAGTCGCGGGCCGAATTCCTCTTGTGTTGCAAAACAGCTTAGTCGATAGAGACGCCAGATGGATATCTTCGGGTCACATGGCTGATCGCTATGACCCGGCGACACAGACCGTTCCAAGGGAACTCGTTGCGGCAAATTCGGTCTCATCAGAGACCAGCACATGGGGGACGTCTTCAGCTACTGGGTACGACCCGTCACGGGGGTACACGGATACCGACGATGACGCGTCCAGGGACGACTGAACCTCCCTGCGAAACTGCCCGTCGAAGCGAAGATCAAATGCACGCACCCGATAAGATTCTTGTAGTCACCTGCAGGGACGACCCGCATGCTGATCACGTAATCGAAGAGCTTAACTACCGCAAGCTCGGGGATCACGTTGTCAGATTGAATACGGAGGACTTTATTGGGAATTGTGACGTCGTGTTCAACGACGGGGTTTCTAGTATACGAATATTAGATTCGGGCCGGATGGTCGATACTACATCGATTCGTTCTGTGTGGTATAGACGCCCTGGCGAACTAAAGGCGCAAAGTGTCGATGATCAATTCATCGCGTCATATATAGAGCAACAATCTACTGCATTTTTGCGTGGATTTTACTTTCAAACTCATACATATACACTTTGGATAAATTCACTCACGGCAATGCATGCGGCTCGCCATAAGATGGTCCAGCTGCAATTGGCCCGGAAGATCGGCCTGCGAGTGCCGCGAACACTAGTCACCAACAACCCGTCGCAGGCTGTTAGGTTTATTTCTGCAATTGAAAGACTCTGCGTTAAGTCAATTGGTGATCACCATGCGAGGGCGTCCGAGTTTATTTATCCATATCTTACCGTTCGAACCTCAAGGGAGGAGATAATGGAACGGGCGAGTGACATATTTGCGTGCCCGACCATGATTCAGGAATATATAGATAAGCAATTTGATGTTCGAGTAATTGTATTTGGGGGCGCCATTTACGCATTTGCGATATATTCGCAAGAAAATAGGGAATCAATAGTCGACTTTAGAGCAGTAAGTCCTGCCGAACTGATGCATAAGCCGATAATTCTGCCCGACGATCTGGTGGGCCTAATCCAAGATCTGATGAGTAGACAAGGTCTGGTCTTCGGAGCGTTGGATTTTGTTTATGGAATGGACGGGGCGTACTATTTTCTTGAGAATAACGTGAATGGGCAGTGGCTTTGGCTAGAGGAAATAACAGGAGTGGGACTAACTGATAGTCTTATCAAGGTATTGCTTCACCAGGCGACATAAATAGCAAGACTCTGACGTCTGGCTGCAGACGTCCTTTGCATATGCAATTACGGAACTAATACAAAATCTACTTTATCTGACCGACGTCCGCAATGTGCGCACCCCACAACTCCAAGCATTGCTTAAAGGTCTGTGGTAAGGCGTGTTCAACAACGCAGTCCCACTCGGCACACAACCCACCATCTGCGTCGAGATACAATTTGATAAACCTGCGATCTCGATTTCACTCATTTGCACCGTTAAGACTCAGTGTATGAATGAGTAAAATCGGCACTAAACTGAACAGTCCGTACGGCCTCTGGCAGATCGCGCGATGACGGTGCAAGGCTTGAGCTTGTGTGTCATCGAGACAGTCAGTGATTGGAGAACAATCGCGACGTCCCAATGGGCGGTTGCTAGCGGGCGTTGTAAGGGTACGACGGTTTCGGTGATCGTCAATAGTGCGATACGTGGCTCTACCGCGCTTGAGTTTCAGCGAGGAACCGTTTAACGTCAATCACAGGCTGTGTCCTAGCGGGGGTACAGATGGCCCAGGCATTCGCTTTCTCACGTGACTTCAGAAAGATAAAATGGGGGTCGACGCTGTATTACAATATGCTGAGAGCGCTCTGCGCTGGTATTATTGTCAGTGTCGTTAGTATATTCTTTTATAAAGAAATTGTCGCGAAGGGCTAGTACGCTGTATTTGCAGCTTGGCTCATTTTTCCACTCGCATATCCATTCGTTTATCTTCCTGCCGGGCTGCTCTTGAATGCGCTTAGCGCCTTGTTTGCACCATTTGCAATCATGACGACATTCATGGCAATCCTAGTCGCGCTTGGCGACCCGCTTGTTTTCCTCCTCCAGAAGATAAGTCCGGCATGGGTTCCAGTTGACCGGCCAGGCTTCGTTAATCTGCAAGTCATCGTCTTTGTGCTCGATGAGTCGTCAGCATAGTCAGAGTGCCAGTAATATATGAACGCTGTACATTCATAGTGGCTAATATTGACAGCCCACGCGCAAGGTCAATGACAAGATTAAGGTTCGCAAGCCGACCTCTCGAATACGGAGATTAAAATGCGTAGCTATAGCAAGTGCCCGAGGTGTGGAAACAGTCGAACAGGTGTACCAGTCTTTCGCTGTCAAAGATGTGCAAATGCAAATGCAAATGCAAATTGTATTCTGAAGTGCAGCGTCGGATAACGTCGTGTTACGTGTACTTCGCAAAACAGATATTGTGCGGCGTATAAGAAGTGGCTCCGTTAAGCCATTCCCTCGTTGCCAGTATATTGTTACTATTTAAACATATCCGATCCACGGCGGGATTTTCCACTCACTATAGAAGCGTGGGCGAAGCTCCGTCTGTGGAATGTAGGCCGCGGCCTGAACGAAGATGGTCCGCAGAAGGCCTTTTCCGATCGGATCGTGGTTCGCGATGACCAACGTCTCGATGCTGTCCGCCCCGATACGGCGCATCTTGATGTGCTTCGTGCCGCCGACAACGCGAATCCGAACCCCTTCAGGTGATCGGCCCCCACCGAGTGGTCCAGTGGGAGCCGATCAGTTCCTCATACCGTGTTCGTTGCCTCGTGAACAGATGCAGCCTATTATGCCACCCGACATTTGCAATGCAGCTGGCGTATTTGACATAGAATAACTGCTGTGTTGTAAGTTGCCGTTGCGCGGTAGATGGTATACGCCTTCGCTATGGACTCTTCTGCCCTTCTCCATCGTCGTATAGTCGTATAGAATGCGTGGCGGAGGTCCTCCGCGTGCCCCGGCACCCGAACATCGGATGCCGGTTATGCGGAGGACGACAGAATGGACAGCACTGCTCGTACTCGGGAGCTCAACGATGCGTTCCGAAAGACGTTCATAGGCGGTTGCGTGAAGATGACTGTCGGTGTATCGACATTAGACGCCGAAGACAAACTCGCGATTCTCACCAAGGTGCAATCTTTCGACGCGTTCGACAGAAACATCGACCCATACTGCGAGCACGACTTCGTCAAAGTCGCACATGAGGGCACGACCTACTTTGGCAAGATTGACTACTATGCGCCCGATCTTCAGCATGGTTCCGACGATCCGGCCGACGCGAGCAAGACCGCGCGGGTGCTGACCGTCATGCGCGCTGACGAATACTGATTTACGGCCCCCGGTAAACGGGGGCCATCGTTATAGGACCAACAGTGCCAATTGGAGTGAGCGTTGCGGTGCCACAGATCGACAGTCGAGGTCTCCGCATCACAAGGTCGCAAGCATGCGAAACGCAGCATCAATTGCCGAATACGCAGGATCTACGTAAACACTAGCGGCACGTGCACCCATGGCATGTACGTGTCCGATGGCGCTGATGCGCTCAGAATTGGGCAAGGTGTGCTTTGTTAGAAAGTCCCTATTTGGTTGCACAGAAGTCCACTCAAGATCGTACGATTCCAGGCTGTCATATCTATCCGGCAAAATTAGACATACCGCCTCTTGCTTAAGAGCCCGAATGTTCGTTCGGTCATCTAACTTAAGTATTCGCGGGTTTGTCACATCAATATCGGTTGTGAACGCGTATTTGTTGGCCTCGCTGGAATTGGCGAGACCTTCGTCGTGTTCTGTAATAAAGCAAGAAGAAAAGATGAATTTCTTTAAGTCAATCTCAAATATTGCACATTCCAGCGCCGTCGTCTGGGTTAGCCGCGCCGCGTCGAGCGCGAAAAAAAGCGCTATGTATGGTGAATAACTCCAATCCATTAGTCTAGTTGGTAGTCCATTGTGCTGACTCAGCGCTTCAACTTCAGCGTCGGTCATGCCGTCGCGTCCAAGGCCCGCCATACGAAACTCTGCTACGGCGGATTCTCGCAATTTAGTCCGCATCTCCCCGCCCGAGCGAGTTGCTCCCAAGAAATCCCGTTGGAATCTCTTCCACCTATTTTCGAGCTTCCAATTCGCGTCACTTTGGCCCCTGTATATAGATTCACCCCTAAGCGGTCTCGATGCAATGGCTCCTACGAATTCCGCAAATGAACTATGACAAATTATTCTCATTATCCAAAGTCCTCCATCGCTCCTCGGTCATATTGGCGTTGGCCGGCCACTTATAATCTCGTGCATTGTTGAGTCGTTGCCTATAGCTTATCGATGCACGTCCAGCGACTCGCGGTACTTGGCGCCTGAAGTCATCTAGACTATGTCCTGCCTCCTGAACATGATTATCGATACGAATCTCGAGCTCAAGTAGCTCTCGTAAAAATAGTAATGTTGTTTGGCATCTCTCATAAAATTGACTTGGCATATACCCTTTTGTGATCGTCCAACGTCGATCTAGCGTCGCCTTCCGTACTGGGGTTGTAATTGCAAAATTGTCCAGTGCGGCAGGTTGTAGCATGAACTGTCGGTATGCCCTTAGTACGCTTCTGTGCGGATTTATGGTGGCTCGGTTGCCTTCGAAGTGCAACATATTAAATTCTTCCATCACATTAATAGCTTCTTCTATTAGCGCGTGACGGAAGCAATGCCTCTGGAAATAGGCGAATATGTCATCAGTTCTGTGCTCCGGGGCTTCGGCCATGTGGTCGATCAGATACGGAACGATAAAGATATGGTGCTCTGACGAAATATTCCTATGCCAGCCAAACGGGTTGAGTAGATCGCTCTTATCAATACAATGGTGTTGATGAACTCCGTTAATTAGACTGTCGTAGAATCGGTAGTCACTTATGTGAGTCGATACAGATCGTTGTTCGTGCTCTGCTAACTCGTTGCTCTGGAGCATATCAACAATCAACGAGTCCATCACGACGAAATTGCCGTAGGTAAGGGCGCGAAGCGTGTCTTTGTAGGCGGCATCTGCAAGATACTTCACTTCATTTAGTACACGAACAGCCCTGGGATCACTATTTTCGCCATACTCCATTGTTAGGTAGTCGATCTTCTTTCGATAGAATTCGGAAATATCAAGATGTCCAAGTTCAATTTCGTGGAAGTCAGTCTCGTGAATCGATAAGCTGGCGGCCCTACGGAGACGGCTGAGTGTTTGCGGCCATAGGGGGAATATAATCCGCCAACAATTTATCCCTGAGTCAGGATGCATTACGTCTCTTACCAGGTTCAAGCAGTGTATTTGTCCGTCTTTGGTGCTTTGGTCAATGTTATCCATTACTATAATGAGATACTTTTTCTTGAAGAATGCCCCATTTTGCATTTGGGTGCATAGCCTCTTTAATACTTGGCGTATTAGCCGTTGCGACGGTTGGCGTTCGTTATCGAAATCGAAAAGTGTATTGGGATCAATTCCTGCCGACTTGAGGCAAAAAGAAAGGTCGGACCACATCTTGTCGTCAATTGACACTTCCGTTTGCCGGTTCTTCAGGTCGAATCGAATTATTAACTTCTCAGAGAACGAGACGGCGCGCGGGGACCGACATGGGCAATAGCACCTGAGATAATAGTCGATAAACGTCGACTTTCCGGATCCAATCGTACCGGAAACGAAGATCAACTTCCGTTTTTCTATTTGGTCTGCAAACGGACCAACACCCCAAAAGCACGCCTCCATTAGTAGCTCGTAGCGGTTTTCGTCGGGTGCATCGTCTATACGGAACTGTGCACGCCATTCGCGACGACGGACATATAGCTTGCAATCGTCGTCGGTGAATGTTGGCTTGTCTTGCTTATTTTGCGGAAGAATGTCACCAGTGAATACTCGCAATAGGGGAGCAAATACTCGCTTACCAATGTCGCTCAAATTTGGGCGGACGGCTTCGCTTTGCGCGCAAAGCGCCTCAAAAGGAGTAGTCACAGTATTCCTACCTTCTGGTTGTTTCCGTCGGCCGCGTGCAGGGTGCGCCATTGGGCACCTCTCGTATAGAGAGAGCAAATTGTATAGCACAATCCTGTTAGCACGACGAGGGATTGTGTTCAAGGTTGGGAGAAGTAGTGTCCGTCTTATCAAGTAATATTACTTGCTCATCATCTCGCGTGTCAGTGTGCGAACGCAGACTCCGGCGGTGTACCTCGACCTAGCGGGCTGCTGAAAAAGGGCGCTTTCCAACAGCGTGCTGGCGGGATTTCGTCTTCTTGTGAGGATGGAGTGGTTCGATGCACGGTACGGACGAGACTGTCAATGGCGCACGAAAATTCCCCACTTTTGTCGCGGCAAAATTCCCCAGTTGGCGGGTTTGGCGATCAGCCTGCGAGGTGATCGGCGCCTCCGTTTTTGGGTGGCCGGCCGCGGCGTTTCAAGGTTGCGGGAATGGTCGCAGGGTTGAGCGCGGCTTTGGCGCGGATGTGTTCGGGCAGCAGGTCGGCATGGGCGCGCAGTCGGTAGCTTGAGCCTTCGATCTGGAAGACGACGGCGTGGTGCAGCAGGCGATCGAGAAGCGCGGTCGCGACGACGGAATCGCCGAAGATCTCGCCCCATTCGGCAAAGCCGCGGTTGGAGGTGAGGATCATCGCGCCCTTTTC